>JAKQXH010000079.1 GCA_029561555.1 Candidatus Omnitrophota bacterium | reverse complement strand
TGATCGACGAGTATCAGGACACCAATCACGCTCAATACCGTTTTGTCCGTTGCCTCGCCCGACGGTATCAAAATATCACGGTGGTCGGGGATCCGGACCAGTCGATTTACAGCTGGCGAGGCGCGGATATCACGAATATTTTGAACTTTGAGAAGGATTATCCCGCCGCAAAATGGGTCAAGTTGGAACAGAATTACCGGTCGACGATGAATATCCTGAATGCCGCGAATTCGCTGATTGCGCATAACGCCAGGCGGAAGCACAAAGACCTCTGGTCGGAAAACGGATATGGCGACCGTATCACGCTGGTTGAGTGCGGAGACGAGAAGGAGGAAGCCCTTTATCTTGTCCGGCAGATCCTTCAGTATAAAAGCCAGGACATGAGGTTGGAGGACATGGTCATTTTTTACCGGGTCCATGCGCAATCCCGGATTTTTGAAGATATGCTGAGGAAATTCAATGTCCGGTACCGCATCGTGGGAGGAGTGCGTTTCTACGATCGGAGGGAAATCAAGGATTTGATGGCTTATCTCAAGGTGCTGGTGTTTCCGCAGGATGAATTGAGCCTGAAGAGGATTTTAAATGTTCCGGCGAGGGGGATCGGGAAGAAGACTTTTGACGTCCTGGAGGCTTATCGGAAGGAGCATTCTCTTTCGCTTTATGAAGCGGTTCAGGCGGCGGAGAAAATCCCGGGAGTCGGGACGAAAGTGAAGGGCTCTCTCCGGTGTTTTGTTCAATTCATCGAAGATCTTAAAGCGGCCAAGCAGGATCTGCTGCCGAGCGAGGCCCTGGAGCGTGTTTTGGAAGAAACCGGCTATTTGACGGAACTTCAGTCGGAACGGACGATCGAAGCGCAGGCCCGGGTCGAGAATATCCGCGAATTTATCGGGGTTGCTCAGGAATTTGAGGAGAACGGGTTGGAAGAAAATCACGGGCGGATGATAGAAGGTTTTATCGAGTCTTTGAGCCTTCAGACCGATTTGGATACCTGGGACGCGGAGGCGGATACCCTGACTTTGATGACCCTGCATACCGCGAAGGGGCTCGAGTTTTCGGTCGTCTTTATGGTCGGGATGGAGGAAGGAATTTTTCCTCACTCCAATTCTCTTGGGGAGAGTTCGGAGGAAATCGAGGAGGAGCGTCGTTTGTGCTATGTCGGCATGACCCGGGCTAAAATGAAATTGCATCTGACGTACGCGTCTTCGAGAAAACTCTACGGGGTGAGGGGGTTCAACCTCCCGTCCAGATTTTTAAACGAAATCCCTCACGAGCTTTATGAAACCTTCGGTGCCCGGGGATTGTACGGGGACGGCGATCCTTCGTACGATGACGACGATGTGATCGAATTCGACGGGATCGACGCCGAACCTTGACCGGAAAGGAACTCTGTTGGGACTTTTGTCCGTATCGAATAAGATTGCCCGTATGAAGAAAACTTTCACAGCCGTTTTTTTCTGGGTTCTGCTTCTGGCCGCTGCCTATTACGTTTTTTGGGGGAGGCATCTCTATCGCATTACCGCTTATTGCAATTGCCCGATCTGCATTAACGAACCGCGATACCGCGACGGCAAATTTGCCAGCGGAAAGAAGATTTACTGGGGCGGGGTCGCGAGCGATCCGTCGTTACGATTCGGGAGCAAGGTTGAATTGGTCCCGCTCTGGCCTTCGGATTGGAATGGCGTGATCCGGTTCCTGAAGGGGCGGACGAGCTTTACCGTGGAGGACCGCGGCGGGAAGATCAAAGGGAAGGCGATCGATATTTTTATCCCGGATTCCCGGGGCGGCCACAAGCAGGCACGCAAATGGGGGGTTCGGTGGATGAGGATCAAGGTTAACGGCGTCTTCGCTCCGTAATCGTAACGGGGGCGTGCTTTCCCGAAGGACCCTCCGGCCGCTATTGAGAGGAATTCTTCTTCGCGTTTCATCTTTCATTTGACCGTAGGGGCTGGGGATCTCAACCTCTTCAGCCCATCCAAAGTTAATGGAACCCTACGTCATTTCCAATTTGATTCGGGCCGGGGGCGTTGCTTGCGCCGATTTTGCGATTGCGGAATGAATTTATTTCGTCTGTTTCCCCGTCCCGACTTTTAGTGTAAGATGAGGCCGTCCGAAAATTAACGGGAGATCGGGGAAGGGAGAGATTGCTCCGGATGGAAAAGATTTTGAAGATCATGAGGCGCTTGAGGGGGCGTGATGGATGCCCCTGGGACCGGAAACAGACGCTGATGACATTGAGGCAGTGTTTTATCGAGGAGGCCTATGAGATCGCGGAGGCCCTCGCTTCGGGGCAAAAGGAAAAAATTGAAGAGGAAATCGGAGACATGCTCTGCGCGATCGGGCTGGTGATTGCGCTGGCGGAAGAGCGGAAACTTTTTGATAAGCATGCCGTGATCCGCCGGGCCGAGCGGAAGATGATTTCTCGCCATCCGCATGTGTTTGGGGGGGTGAAAGCGCGAAACGCGGCCGAAGCGCTGAAATTTTTCCAAGGGGTCAAAGAGGAGGAACGGAAGAAGGCGGGCGTGTCGCTTTTGGGGGATCTTGAAAAAGGACTCCCGGCGTTGCTTGCGGCCCAGAAGATTCAAAAAAAAGCGGCCCGGATCGGGTTCGATTGGAAGGATGCGGCCGATATTTTCGGGAAGATCGAAGAGGAAATCGGCGAATTGCGGCAGGTGTTTCGAAAAAGAAAGCCCGATGAAATTCAGGAAGAGATCGGGGATCTGCTTTTTTCCGTCGTGAACCTGGCGAGGAAAGTCGATCTGGATGCCGAAACCGCCTTGTTTTCGACCAATTCCAAATTTGAGAGGCGTTTCCGGAGAATGGAAGCGATCGCGAAGAAACGGCGGATCCGTTTTGGAGGGTCTGACTGCGGGCCGGATGTCCTGGAAGGGCTTTGGGAAGAGGCGAAGCGATTCGAAAGAAAGGGGCGGAAGAAATGATCGAAGGGATTTTAATTGTTTTACTGGCGCTGCTCTTGACCGGTGTGGGGATATTGGTGTTTTTTCAGATTAAGAAGACGGATTCGGGCGGGGCATTGGCCTCCTTGGGGGAGAAACTGGCTCTTTTGGATACTTTGGTGAGGAATACGCAGGAGTCTCAGCTGGAGCTGAGAGGCTTGCGGGAGAGGATTTCGACGATTGAGCAGAACCAAAACCGTTCTGCGGATCAGTTGGGGCAGTCGGTGCAGAGGATTAATACCGAACTTCAGCAGGCGATGCTTGAATTGAAACAGATTGAAACCCATGCGAAGGCCCGACAGGAACTCGATCAGAGTACTGCCGAATCCATCCGCCGGCTTGAGACCGTGATTGCGGGAACTCACACCAAAGGGAGGGCCGGGGAGAACATCGTGGAGGTCATGTTTAATAACCTTCCGCCCGAATGGCAGGTCCGGAATTTTACGGTTGCTAACAAGTCGGTTGAATTCGGACTCCGTTTGCCGAGCGGATGCGTTCTGCCGATTGACAGCAAGTGGGCGGCCACCAATCTGTTGGAGCAGTTTTTAAGCGAAGAGGATCCCGATCGGCAGCAGAGGTTGAAAAAGGAGATGTGCGAGGCCGTCCGGAAGAAAGCCAAAGAGGTTAAGCAGTACAT
>JAKQXH010000078.1 GCA_029561555.1 Candidatus Omnitrophota bacterium | reverse complement strand
CCGTTCCAATTTCCCGATCCGCTTGTCCTGCCGGGTCAGACGGATAATCTTCTGCATCAGATCCAGACTCACCCGGTAATGGGCAAGCGGCCCCGCTTTGGAACTTCCCGAACGGGTTTGCAGTCCACGGATCAGTTTTCTGTATTTGACGGGCGTAAGATGCGTCCGGCCTTTTTTCCCTTTTTCAATCAATTGGCCGTCAAATTTCCCCGCCCGAAGCGCCTCCTCCAAAATAGCCACCAAAACTTTCCTGGCCCTCCTCGAATTGCAAATCGCCCGGGAGACCTCATCCATGCAACGTTCGATATCCTGCGCAATCTCACGCTCCTCCTCGCGGGTCAGCAGACGGGTCGCGCCGGCGACTTTCATGTACTGAATAAACCCGTCCGTCCCGATTTGAATATTGGGTTCCGGCTTGACTTGCACCGGAGATTCCGCCGGTTCCGGATTCCCGGCCGGCTCGGGTTTTTCTGTCTGAAATTCCGAATGATTTTCGTTTCTAATCATGGCCCTCCTCACTCATTCCGCGGGATTCAAAATCCTCCGCAATCCAAAAATTATTATTCATATATTCCGTTTCCTACGCGCACCGATGATTTCCCAATTTCCCGTCCAGAAGATCTTTCAGCGTCACGCCGTTCAGGACCTGATCCACCGCGACTTTCAGGCGATCCCATAGAACCCGGAGATCACAATCGCATGCGGCATGCAGGCAGGGATTCTTTTCTCTGGCATTTGAATCGCAAAAAGCCTCGAAGGTTTTTCCCTCCAACGCCGTGATCACGTCAAAAATACGGATCTCCTGCGGGGCCTTTGCCAAAACAAACCCGCCCTTCAGGCCGCGAACCGCCTTAACGACCTCCGCCCGCTGGAGCGCCAGCATCAGCTTCTCCACATAATCCTTTTGAATTCCCTCCTGAGAAGAAATCTTGGCAAGACTGACGGGCTCGTTCGTCTCGCCGTGATTCTGATTTCTCGCAAGATACAGCAGGCAAAGAATTCCGTATTCGCTTTTCGTTGTTAATCTCATTCCGACCGTTCTCCTCGTTCCGCTCTATCGCTCCACATTCCCTTCCGACTCCGTTGCGCGCCCCGGTCAACTTTCCGGCCCCCGAAACCGTCCGTCATGCCTGTCTCCGGAATTCTTCCAGCCAAGCCATCTGAACCGCCTCCAAAATTTTCTCGTTCGAAAGGCCGGGTTCATCTTCAAAATCCGGAAGATCCAAAACCCAATTCCGGAGGTCCGTAAACCGGACCGTCAGCGGATCGAGTCCCGGAAACCGTTCGAGCAAATGAACCGCGATTTCTTCCGTATCCTTCCAGCCGTATTTCATCTTTCCCTCGCAAAACCGTCTAAAAAGTTTTCGTGCTCAAGAACCTTCATTCCGGTTATGCCGGGGGATCTCCGCCACGACCTCCCCGGACCGGAGCACCGCCTGACAGGCCAGCCGGGAGCGAAGCGTCACACCGACGGCCCGATCCAGGCGATCGGATTCGGCCTCGCTCATTTCCGAAAGATTCTCCATCCCTTCCCGCACGATGACATGACACGTCGTACAGGCGCAATGCCCGCCGCAAGCATGCTCCAACGAAACGCCATTTCCCAAAGCAATATCCAGCAGAGAGCCCGGAAGGCCGTCTTCCTGAAAAGGGACTTGTCCCGGTCCGAATTCAACCGCTTTTCCCGACGGCAAAAAAGTCACTTTCGGCATTTTCAGCTCCCCGACTGAACGGGATTTTTAAAAACTCCCTCTTTCTTCCGGGCCAAGGCCTCCCGCAACGCTTCGTCCATCAGGATTTTCGCCAGATGATTGCTGATCTCCCCGAATTCATTCAGAGTTTTCCATATCAACCCGGCATCTTCTCCCTCGCAGGCCTTTTCCAGAATCTTCAGCGCCGCTTCGATTTTTCCGGACTCTTCGTTCCCGATCAGCTCCCGCCCCTGCACCAGGGCCCGCTTGGCCCCATTGATAATAAATTGCGCGTGATTCCGGACTTCCACCAACTTCCGGACCTCTTCATCCTGCTTTTCGAACCGGAGCGAATCCTCGAGCATCTTTTCCACCTGCTCATCCGTCAATCCGTAAGAAGGTTTCACCTGAATCGATTCTTCGGTCCCCGCCCGCAAATCCCTGGCGCGCACCTTCAAAATACCGTTCTCGTCCACAATAAACGTCACCTCAATGCGCGCAAACCCGGCCGGCATCGGCGGGATCTTAAGCCGGAAGCGGCCGAGGCTCCGGCAGTCCCTGACCAACCCCCGCTCCCCCTGAACGATGTGAATATCAACGGAAGTCTGTCCGTCAACCGCCGTCGTGAAATGATCCGTCGCCTGAACCGGGATGGTCGTGTTTCGCCGGATAATCCTTGAGACGATCCCGCCGAACGACTCAATCCCGAGAGAAAGGGGCGCCACATCCAGAAGCAGAATATCTTTCATCCGTCCGGTCAGAACGTCCGCCTGAACCGCCGCGCCCAAAGCCACGACTTCGTCGGGATCGAGTTCGGAATGGGGTTTCTTCCCGAAAACCCTCTCGACCGTCGCTCGGACCAGCGGCACCCTCGTGGACCCGCCCACCAGAATCACTTCGTCGATCTCCTCGGGTTTCAGCTTGGCGTCTTTCAGCGCCGAAAGGCACGGTTCGACGGTCTTTTCCACAATCGGCCCGATCCGAGCCTCAAATTCCTGCCGGGTTATTTTGCGCCGGTAATCGATTTCCGGATCGGAAAGACGAATATCCAAAGTGATCTCGTTTTCCGTTGAAAGGCGTCTCTTCGCCTGCTCGCAGGCATCCACAACCGTTTGAATCGCGTTCGCCTGATCCGGTTTGCTTCCAAACCGGGCCTCAATCTCCTTCAGCAAAAACCGGGCCAAGGCCCAATCCAAATCATCTCCGCCCAAGTGGGTGTTCCCGCAGGTCGCAAGCACTTCAAAAATCCCGTCTTTAAGTTTCAGTATCGAAACGTCAAGAGTCCCTCCCCCGAAATCATAAACCGCGATCAATCCCTGTTTTTTCTTCTCAAGCCCGTAGGCCAACGAAGCGGCCGTCGGTTCATTGATGATCCGGATCACTTCAAGCCCGGCAATACGCCCGGCATCCTTGGTCGCCTGCCGCTGGCTGTCGTTGAAATAAGCCGGAACGGTGATCACGACTTTTTTCACCTCGCGGCCCAAATCTTTCTCCGCGCGCTGTTTGAGCTCGCGCAGAATCAGCGCGGAAATCTCCGCCGGAGTCCATTCCCAGTTCCCCAATTTTACTTTCACGATTTTCTCGTCGGAGACATCCAGAGGGGCCGCGATATACTGGGCCTCCGGCACGATTTCCCTCCCGCCTTTCCCCATCAACCGTTTCACCGACGAGACCGTTTGGCGCGCGTTGGAAACGCGGTATTTCTTCGCTTCGTCCCCGATCACCAAACTTCCCTTTTGATCCACGGCGACCACGGACGGCAGGAGCTTGTTGCCCGAAGCATCCGCAATCACGCGCGGAGACTCCCCGTCCATCACGGCAACCAGGCTGTAAGTCGTCCCCAGATCAATTCCGACCGCACGGTCCATCAGCGATCCCCCCTTGTCCCGCTTGTTTGCGTAACTGCCCGCAATGTTTCTTCGATATAACGTTTATCATTTATCAACCGCCGGATCTTTCCGGCAACCGTATTTTTTCTCTCCCCGTTATTTTCGGAATAAGCGGAAGCTTCGGAATCCCATTCCGAAAACAGGACCCGCATTTGCCGTTCGCAGTCCCCCAGGCAATTCTTCAAATCCGCTTCGATCGGCCCCAGCTTCGCGCCGGCCTTATTCATGTCCGAACCGTTGTCTTTTGCTTCCGCCGCAAGCTCCTGCATTTCAAACACCTTGGAAAGCAGGTCCGGCGAAGCCTTTGCGTCTTGCCCGGACGGAATCGCTTCCAAATCGAAAAGATAAGCCGCACGGCTTTCCGGCTCCCGAAGCGTTTGATACGCCTTGTTCAGGAAAGAAGCCCGGTCCAGGCTGATTTTTTTTTCTTCCGCGCTTTTCCCCTGATAAAAGTCGGGATGAAATTGCCGGCTCAGGGCATAAAACCGGGTTTGAAGCAGGTCCGGATCGAGTTCAAGCCTCCGGGGGATTCCCATGAAATCAAAGTAATTTTCTCCTCCGCGAAGCGGCTGTATTTTCCGGCAATGCGGGCAAAAATGCCCTCCCGGAAAATCCTTCGAACAAGCCCAGCATTTTTCTGCCGTAACCGACATGCCCGTATCCTTCCTTTCCGTCCTTCAGTCCGCCCGGCCTCCCTCAGACCGAGAAAGACTCCCCGCAGCCGCAGGTCTTCTGCGCGTTGGGATTGGAAAACTTGAAACCGCGCCCCTGCAGGCCGTCCTGAAAATCCACAACCGTGTTGTTCAGATAAAGATAGCTCTTGGGATCCACGTAAACTTTCAGCCCTTCCGTTTCAAAAACATTGTCGCCTTCCCGTTGGGTATCAAGACTCATGGCATATGAAAGCCCCGAACATCCCCCTCCCTTGACTCCCAGCCGAAGTCCCGTCCCCCCGGGATTTCCCTGCTTTTCCAAAAGACGTTTGACTTCCGCGCAGGCCGCCGATGTCACCTGAATCATTGGCATCTCCTCCCGTTTGAAAAGTTAAGCATTTTTTCCGCTTCCGGATCCTTCGCCGACCGATCCCACGTTTCCTTTTTTCTTGTAATAATCCGCGATTGCCGCCCGGATCGCGTCTTCGGCCAGGACCGAGCAGTGAATTTTGATGGGCGGGAGATTGAGCTCCTGGACAATATCGATATTTTTTATCTTGAGCGCTTCTTCCAGGGTCTTCCCTTTCACCCACTCCGTCGCCAGGCTGGAACTCGCAATCGCGCTCCCGCATCCGAATGTCTTGAACTTGGCGTCTTCGATCACCCCCTGATCATTCACCTTGATCTGAAGCTTCATCACATCGCCGCACTCCGGAGCCCCCACCATGCCCGTTCCCACGGCCGGATCTTCTTTGGGCAGGCTCCCCACATTCCGGGGGTTATCGTAGTGATCTTTGACTTTGTCCGAATACGCCATTACCCGTTCCTCCTCGCATACCCTTTATCCGTCACCGGCTTCATTCTTTCTTCCACTGAACGTTTTTGATATCGACGCCCTCTTTCGCCATCTCATACAAAGGCGAAAGGCTCCTAAGACGCTTGACCGTCTCCGCGATCCGTTTGGTCACATAATCGACCTCTTCCTCCGTATTGAACCGGCCCAAGCCAAAACGGATGGACGTATGCGCCAGATCTTCCCCGACCCCCAACGCCTTGAGCACGTATGACGGCTCCAGAGTGGCGGAAGTGCACGCGGATCCCGACGAAACGGCGATCTCCTCGTTAATCCCCATTAAGAGGGATTCCCCTTCCACATACGCGAAACTGATATTGAGATTATTGGGAAGCCGCTTCGCAAGCGAGCCGTTGACGTAAATTTCGTCCAATTCCTTTGAAAGCCCCTCCCGCAAGCGTTCGCGGAGCGAAAAAAGCCTCTTCGATTCCTCTTTCATCTCGGAGCGGGCAATTTCGCAAGCCTTCCCTAAGCCGACAATTCCCGGAACATTCAGTGTCCCGGAACGCATTCCCCTTTCGTGCCCTCCTCCGTCCATTTGAGAGGCCAGCCGAACCCTCGGATTTTTCTTCCGCACGTAAAGGGCCCCGACCCCTTTCGGCCCGTACATTTTGTGCCCGGAAAGAGACAGGAGGTCCACGCCCAGATTCCGAACATCGATGTCAATTTTGCCGGCCGCCTGGGAAGCGTCCGTATGAAAGATCACGCCTTTTTGTTTGGCGATTTTCCCGATTTCCCCGATTTCCTGGATCACTCCGATTTCATTGTTGGCCGTCATGATCGAAATCAGAATCGTCTTATCGGTGATGGCGCCTTGAAGCTCCTTCAGATCAATCAGCCCGTCCCGGTTCACCGGAAGATAGGTCACCCGGAATCCCTGCCGCTCAAGCGTTTTGCAGGTATCCAGCACGGCTTTATGCTCGATCACCATGGTAATAATGTGATCGCCTTTCTCGCGGTACATTTCGGCAACGCCTTTCAGCGCGAGATTATTCGATTCCGTCGCGCCGCTCGTGAAAATAATTTCTTTCGGGTCTTCGGCGCAAATCAACTCGGCGATTTTCCCCCGTCCCGCTTCAACCGCCTGCTCGGCTTTCCACCCAAAGGAATGGTTCCGGCTGGCCGCATTCCCGAATTCATTCGTCAACGACGGCATCATCGCATCCAGGACCCTGGGGTCAATAGGTGTTGTCGCGTGATAATCCATATAGATAGGCAATTTCACCATTTCATATCACCTTTCGCTTTTATTAGAATTTTCCGCATACTTCCTAAAATAGATGCCTTCTGTTATCAACTTTCAGCTTCATTAATATGGTACAATACCCGACATTTTTTGTCAACTATTTAAGTCGTCCGTAACTGTATGAATTCAAATGACTTGTGAATTTTTTAATTTTGGCCTCTAGTCTTTTCCTTCATCCTGCTCAAAGCAATAGCAAACCAGCTTAGAGACTTCCCGGACAAAAGAATCTTGCGAAGAGCACAGAAGAGAAAATCGGGGATAAAACCGTCTGATTCTGAAAATTAAAGTCACGCAGACCAAACTCAAGAAATACCAGGGATCGGACTCTTCAAAAAAATCCTCAAAACAGCTTTCGGAATATCCCTTTGAATTCAGACTTTCGTCAGACCGGGAGAGATCCGCTTCTTCCCCGGCAGTTTCCGACTCCAGAAGGCGAAAAACCTCCTGCTTCACGTCGGGTTCCGGTACGATATTATCCAGAAGTTCCAAAGCATTCGCTTTCACCAATTCGCTGCTATCGGTCAGACAGTGGAAAACAATCTGCGTGTCCTGGGGTTCGGCAAGAAAACTGAGCAGATGAAATATCCGGGCCAACGTTTCGTGATACCGGCTTTCCTGCGCGCGAAGGAAAGTAGCTCCCGCTTCCCCGTCCAGCACGCTTCGCTTCCGGAAAAGCTCCCGGTAGCATCGGATCAACTTCCGGAGTTTCCAGGCATTCGAAATTTCCTTTTTGATTTCTTCCCGGATATATCCCGTCTCGAAGAAACGTTCCGGAGAACGGAGTTTTATCTCCACCAGCGCGTTAATGGCCCGCTCCCTCGCAAGCGTGTCCCGGTCCGAAAGCATGCGGTAAAGAAAAATCGACACGTCGAAATGACCGGAAGCCAGAAAAAGAAACGGAAGATTCCGCCGGTAAATAACGGGAAGACGCGCGTCTTCGGAAAAAACCGCCAGGACCGGAAGAAAAAGTCCCTGCCGGGACAATTCTTCCTGAACCTCTTTGAAAACAGTCTCCCGGTCAGGCCCTCCCGCTCCAAGAGCCGTCAGAAGCCTCGAAACCGTTTCTTTAACGGGGGCCAGCTGAGGGGAGGCGCGAATAATCCGTTCCGCAATCGAAGCGACTTCTTCGTCGGCAAGATTTTCTTTGCCTTCCAACAGCGTCTGGAGCAGTCGCTCGGCTTCCGCCGAATTCTCCCGAAGAATACTCCCGCACACCGCGGCAACCCGAAGCGCAATATTCCCCTCTTCTTCGGAAAAGGCCGTTTTCAATCCCGGCTTCAAAAAACCTCCCATTGCCCGGAACATCCCCGCGGATTCCTCGAAATTCGTCCGCCGTAAAAAACGCTCGATTTCGGTTTCAACCGACAAAGGATCTTTCGCCCCGATACCGGCCTTCAGTCTTTCCCGGATCACGCCCGGAAATTCTTTCGGTTCCTGCTTCAGATACGGAATAAACGCGGGCTCCAGCACGGCATTATTCAGGCGAAGCGCAAGCGCCGCACTCTGCTTTTCCCCCTTAAAAACAAGCCGGAGAAGATTTCCGAACAATTCGACGGCGGATTTCAAAACATGCTTTTCCGTTTTTTCGGGAAGAGCCCGGGTGAGAAACGCTCTGAGCTCGTTCACGTATTCCTTCTTCATCGTCTGGACCACAAAAATCCACAGCACAATCAATCCCAAAGACACCAGACTCAGCGAGCGTTCGTTAAAATGGAAAAAATTGACGGAGAGCAAAATCAGCACGCTTCCGATCCCTTTCGCGATCCGGTACGCGAACATATCGATAAACGGTTTGACCCGGTAACGATGCTCCCTCGAAACCGGAAGGTACAACACCTCTTTGGTCGACTGATTGAGGGAATAATTCATGCCCCCGTCATAAAGCATGGTGAACGCGGCGCTCCACAGAAAGGGATTGGCGAGAATCGCAACCGATCCGAACGCCAGCCCGACCGGGAGGAGCAAAAGCGCCACCGCCACTCCGAACCGCCGGAGGACAAAACTCGTCAGGAAAAATTGCACGCAGAACGAAAAGGCGTTGAGGATCGCGAAGAATTTCCCGAAAAACGCCGTTCTCAGATCGAGGACCGTAAAAACGTCCTGGACGATGTTTTTGAACTGGTAATCCACCAGGGTGGAAACGACTTTGGTCACGCAGATCAATCCCACGAGAAGCAGAAAATATTTTCTGCTGAAAATCAGGCGGATGGATTTCCGGACCCCGTATTTCGCCCCGCTGCCGGATTCCTCCCGTTCCGAGGAGGGAAGGCTCTTGCGGTCTCTTTCGACCCCCCAGATGGCGTTGATCAGCAACACGCAAAAAAGGAGCAGGAAACCCGCGACGAGCATGAGATTCCGCGTGCCGATCACCGGCGCCAGCTGACTGGTGATCACCCCTCCCGCGATCCCCCCCAAAATCCCTCCGCTTCCGACAAAACCGTAAAGCCGCTTGGCTTCCCGAGGATTGAAAAGGTCGTTGGCGTAAAGCCAGAATTGCGTGACGGTCATGACCGAGAAGATGGAAACCCAGATGAAAAAGATCGCATACAGCCAGCGGTACTGAAAATGCGCGAACCACCAGAAAACGCCCAGATTGATGATGAAGAAAATGAGCGTGGAAGACAACAGCACGTTCTTTTCGAGAAAATCCACGAACTTCACATAGGCGGAAACAAACAGCGGAAGGACGACGATCGTCAGCAGCCACGCGTAGGGAAGGTTTTCGGCGCCGTATTCATGAATAAAAGCGGAATCGCGGACCGGCTTCAGGATGTAATACGAGGTGATGGTGAGGAAAAAATAGAGGAACATGAGGAGAGTCCTCGGCCACTCCTCCTTCCGGATCCGGACGATGGGATTCAAGATCGATCTCAGCAACGTTCCCATGGAAAACCCTCTAGGGCGGATTACAACTGACGTTCAATCTTCGACAGCTCGAAACGGTCCCCTCTCCGGGCAAGCGTCAGGCAGACCTTCTTGCTCCAGCGGCCGTCGGACCGGGTCGATTGGACTTCCAAGATCAACGGGTCCGGAAGCGAGGCCGGTTTCCCCGTTTCGATAAAAAATTCCGGCCGGTCGTACTCCTTCTCAAACCCCGGCGCGGAAACGCGGTATCGGGCGGACGCTTTCAATCCGTAATAAAGAGCCAAATCCGTTGCCCGGACCGTAAGGCCTTCCGCCCGGGTCTCGATTTGAAACCAATCCAGCGGAGCGGTCTGATCGAACCAATACTCCCCGATCAGTTTCCTTCTCTCAAGCAGCGTTCCTGTGATATATTCCCGGACTTTGTCGTTCGTCAGTTTGCCGGTTTCGATAATCGCCTTCAGATCTTCTTCACTGAACGACAGGATGATCTTGGCCGCCCAAAAACCGTCCGCATCCGTCAATTCGTCGTACGCATCGTAAGGAAGCTGCGGCTTCCATTTGCCGGGATTGAAATAGAGATTGTCAAAATACCCGGCACTCCGCATCGATACCCTTCGCTTGTTTTCATCCCAGCGCTTCTGCCAGGGTTTCTCCCAAAATCCCAGCGTAAAAAGAGCCTTCGCGATATCCCGGTAATCGAAGATATATTCGTGCCCGAATTGAGGCGGTTTGGGCCCATATCCGGCGCTTCCCAGCGTCGAACCGAAATCATACACGTAATGACGGATCACTTTCCCTCCGGCGGAATCCTCCAGGACATCCATGGTATTTTCCATGCGCAGGTCATAGTAATTCACCCAGGACGCCATGATCCGCAAAGCCCGGACCGTCCGGAGAACCCGGTGGGGAACCGTATCATTCGGATCTTCGCTCCGGCATCCGCTCAGGGAAAAAGGCCCGAGGATTTCCCCTTTGAGAAATTTACTGGCGGAAGCCCGGTACAGCCCCTCTTTGGTTTTACCGGCCGAATGAAGCAATTCGGCAATTTTCTCTTTTGTCAGGGGTTTATTGAATCCGTCCTGATCGAAAAACTTGGCGTCCGGCGCGGGCACCAGCCGGTCCAACGGGAACTCGACCACGTGATAGGAAGGCACATTGTACCCGGCCGCGTAAAAAATCCGGGAAGAGATCGATTCGCTCGCGCTCGCGAGTTCGGGATAATCGATCGGATCGAATTTCAGCAGAAACTTCTGCCCCGTCGAATCTTTGATGAAAAATCCGGCGTTCACGCCTTCCGTTTTGCCTTTAATCACGGTCCAGTCCCCCTCGGCGGGGACCGCCTCACCCGTCCCGTCCCGCAACGCTTCTTTCGAAAGGGGTTCCCGCCCCTGCCGGTTCGTAAAGAAGAGCGAATCCGGGACTTCGTC
Source organism: Candidatus Omnitrophota bacterium (assembly GCA_029561555.1). Lineage (GTDB taxonomy): Bacteria > Omnitrophota > Omnitrophia > Omnitrophales > Omnitrophaceae > JAKQXH01. The sequence continues at coordinate 20,427 of JAKQXH010000078.1, read as the reverse complement.
AAAAATGTTTACGTCACGGGCCGGGATCCGTTTTTCCTTTCCCGTTAAGCGGCGCGCCAAATCCCCCAGACGGAGGAATTGAGCCCCTTTTTCGTAAACGATCTGATCAAAGATGTCCGCGTACAGGCCCGTCTTGTTCTTCTTGAGCTTCTCCGCGTCAAACGAAACCGTTTTCGGCGAAACATCGGGCTCCGCCGAAAACGCGGGGATGCCCGCCAGGCAGAGGAATCCTCCGAAAGCCGCCGAAAGAAAAACAAAACGGGTCCTTTTCATCTTAAAACGGTGCCGTAGTTCTCGCATAAATTTGGAATCCTTCGTTGCTCCAGGCTGTCTCGAAAGAAAGATAATTTCGCCGCCTCAATTTAAACCGGAGGCCGCCTCCGACCGTCGTCCGGAAATCTTTCATTTCAAAATTCCCGATCTCGTTGAACGCCTGCCCTTCATCGCAAAAAATGACCGCGTCCAGCGCGGAATTCTTGTAGTGCCAGATTTCATACCGGTATTCAAAATTCAAAACGAGGTCGCTGTCGGCGTAAAAACGGTTCCGGACGTAACCGCGCATCGTATCCCCCAGGCTCGGGAGAAGCCCGTTCCCGCCCAGTCTTGCCATATGGAAAAACGGGATGTGATTGTGATTGCCCAGTTCGAGATTATGCTCTCCGACCAAACGCGCCGCAATCACCTGCCGGTCCGAAAAAAGCTCGACGTATTTCGAAGCCTCGAACCTCAGCTTCATAAAATTCAACCGCTCCCCGCCGACATCCTTGTAAAACCGGCCGTACAGGCGGATGTTGGATCCCTTATGGGGGTCTTCCGGGAAATCCCGGGTGTCCCGGGTCAATTCCGCGCCCATCACCAAAAAATCCGCGCCGTCAAGGCCGGGAATCACCTGCCCCGGGAAATGCTGCCCGATCTGGGCCATATTCCCCTTTTTCCCGTCGCCGATATTCGCGTTCTCATAGAGAAATTCCCCCGCGAAATCCGTCCCGAATCCGAGCGAATAGCCTCCCCTCGCGCCGACCGTCGTGATTTCGGAATGATAACTCGCGCCGTCCCCCCGTGACGTGTCCGGTCCGATCCCGAAGAAATCTTCCCGCGGCCTGTCTTCATAATTGAAGACGCCCCAGCCGTAAGGCCCGACTTCGGTCTTCTTTTCGACCCCGAGTTCGGAATGGACCCGGAAATATTTGTGATCAATCCATCCGATTCCGCCGGTCGCCTTCAGATGCGGCATGCTCTGCTTCAGGCGGGCCATTTCGGAGAAATTGAATTCGGCGCCGGGCCCCGAATCCCTGAGATTGCTCAACATCTGCGGTTTGGTGTAAATCCCGTTCGCCTTGAACTGCTCGTAAAGCCAATCCAATTTGTCGTAAACCCGGTGATGTTCGATGAAATTAAGCGTCTCATCCATTCCTTTTTTGAAAATATCCAAAGGCCAGACAAGCGCGTGATTGAGAAGATATTCCGCTTTCCCTTCCAATTTCTGAGGGCCGGAAGTCCCCTCTTGCAGGGCCGGAGTAAAACGGTCATAGGAAAGTTTTTCGGGAGCGGATTCCGCGTAAGAGGGAAATATCAACGCCAGACAGACACCCAGCGCACAGCATGCGCGAAAGCCGGTATTACGAAAGATATGATAATGCCTTACATTCTTCATTCTTAATCCGACGGTCTTCCACCGAATAGTGAACCAATGATAAATACTGTTCGTGTCCCCATCTTCTTATCGGCTTTTCCTGCCGCCTCTTCAATCATTCCCGCTTCAGCCTGGCCTCCAAACCGTCCAGTTCATGCTGAAGAATCGTCTGCAGCTTCTCCCGGTGATTATCCGGGTACAAGACTTCGTAAGGCAGACCGCTGTTCCGGGATATATCCGCCACCCGGTTGACAAAATCATCCGGCGTCAGGATCGGACAATCCGCGTACTGTTTGTGATGCATTTTCCAGCGCAGCCATTGCATCGCCTCATCCCCGTTGGCGACCACTCCGTTCCGGATAAACCGGCAGGAAGAATTCTGGACCGCGGTCAGAAGATATTCGATTTTCAGGCTGTCGTCCGGATCCGGATACTCCGACAGGAAGTTCTCCAACTGTTCCTTCTGGACATCCGGGGAGGAAAGATAGAGAGGCTTTCCGGCAGGATCCAAACCGTTGCCGAGAGGCCCCATTTTGGGAAGGGCCACGCAACCCGCCAACAACACTAAAACGCCGCAGAAAACCCAACGCTTCAAGATTCTATCCTCCGTCAGGAATCAAAAAACGGCCGTTCGGGGCCGTCGCGATATTCTATTCAAAAAAGCGCCTTTCTCAAGTTAATTCAAAGGCGTTGGGGAACCGCTCCACATGGAAACCGGCACCTTCCCTTGCGGGAAACAACGACAACACCTCAAACGAGACCTCCCGGTTTTCCAAGTGTTTCTCCGCCAGATACCATTCGGCGAGCCGGAAAATCTTCCGCTTCTTGGCTTCCGTCACGGCCTCTTCCGGCATCCCGAAATCGGAAGAAGTCCTTGTTTTGACTTCCACAAACACGATTCGCTTCCCTTGACGGCAGACCAGGTCGATTTCCCCCAAAGAACACCGGTAATTTTTTTCCAAAATCCGGTATTTCAGTTTTCTCAGGTATTCCGCGGCGAATTCTTCCCCCCGTGCCCCCAGCCGGCCCGAATTCCGCTTCATCCGGATTTCCCCCGAATCAAAAAAGCAGCGGCTGCGCGGGTTCCCGTTTGATCGGACGGAAACTCCGGCGATGAAATTCGGACGGCCCGTGCGTTTCCAGCGCGTGAAGATGCTCGCGGGTCCCGTACCCTTTATGGAGATTGAAAGAGAACTGAGGAGCCAGTTCGTGATAGGCCAGCATGATGTGATCCCGGACCACTTTCGCGATAATCGAGGCGGCGGCAATGCTCGCGGAGCGGGCATCACCGTGAACGATATCGACGGCGGGACACGCCGTCTCAAGGCGCATCATCCCGTCGGCCAAAACAGCATCCGGCGGAACCCTTAAAGACTGAATGGCGCGCATCATCGCCCGGCGGGAAGCCTGGTAAATATTCACTTCGTCGATCATGGCCTCGGCCTCCAAGCCCACGCCGACCTCGGCCGATTCGAGGATCCGGACAAAAAGACTTTCGCGGATTCTTTCGGAAAGCTGCTTGGAATCGTTAAGCCCCTTGATTTCGATTTCCCCCGGCAGAATCACCGCAGCGGCAACCACCGGTCCCGCCAAAGGGCCCCGGCCCGCCTCATCCACCCCCGCCACCCGGCGAAAACCTTCCGCCCGGTATTTTTCTTCGAAAAAATAAAGGCTCGCGCGGGATTTCGCCAATGTTTTATTTCTTCTCGGCTTGTTTTCTCAGGTGATACAACTTTGACTTCTTCAGCTTGGGTTTCGCCGCCTTGACGACGGTAATTTTTTCGACCAGCGGAGAATGCACCGGAAAGGTCTTTTCGACCGAATCCGTCTGCTCCACTTTCAGGACGGAAAACGTCTCCCCGGTCCCCCGGCCGCGCCGGAAAATCACGACCCCCTCAAAAGCCTGAAGGCGGGATTTATCCCCTTCCTGAATACGCTGAGATATCCGAACCGTATCTCCGACTTTAAATTCCGGGATATCGCTTTTCAAATAATCTTTTTCGATCAACTCAATAGCCTTCTTCATGATCATCCTCTCCTTTACCCCTGTCCTATTTTAAATCAATAATCCCAAACCGGGCCCGGCCGATTTCTCAAATCCGTCCGGTCCTCTCCTCCCGCAATAAATCCGGTCGAAGCTGCCGGGTCCTCAAACGGGACTGTTCTCTCCGCCAGGCCTCAATCTTGCCGTGCGCTCCCGTCAGCAGAACTTTCGGCACTTCAATCCCGCGAAAAACGCTCGGACGCGTGTAGTGCGGGAAATCCAGCGTTCCGTTCTGAAACGATTCCTGCCGGACGGATTCGGAGTTCCCGACCACGCCGGGGACGAGCCTCACCACGCCGTCCACAAAACACATCGCCGGAAGCTCCCCTCCGGTCAGGACAAAATCGCCGACCGAAATTTCCTCGTCCACGATCCCGTCCCGGACCCGCTCGTCCACCCCTTCATAATGGCCGCAAATCAGTATCAGATGTTTCAAACCGGCCATTCGCCCGGCCACCTGCTGGGTAAACGTCTTTCCCTGAGGCGAAAAAAGAATCACTCGGGAATCTTCCCCTCTTTTCCTGAGCGATTCCACCGCGTCAAAGATCGGCTGAGCCATCATCACCATCCCGGGCCCGCCTCCGAAAGGTTTATCGTCGCATTTCCGATGCCGGTCGTGCGTAAACTTCCGCAGGTTATGAACCCGGATCTTCACAAGCCCCTTCCGCTTGGCAAGTCTGATCATCGACTCGCGGAAGGGCCCCTCAAACATCCCGGGGAAAAGCGTCAAAATATCAATCGCCAAAAGCGGCGGCTTACTTTTCAACCCGATTCCTCGCCGGAATTATTTCCCGGCTTTTCTTTTCTTCAACTGTTTCAGCAAATTCTTCACGGCCATTGACACCTGGGCGCCGTTTTTCACCCAATAAGCCAGCCGGTCGTCGTCGATCTGTATTTTCGCCGGCTCCGTCGTCGGATCATAATGACCGAAGCTTTCCAAAAACCGCCCGTCACGGGGCATCCGGCTGTCCGTCGCGACAATCCGGAACTGAAGCCTTTTGTTGGTTCCCATTCGTTTCATTCGGATATGAACTGCCATTTCACTCTTCCTTCCTTTCTTGACCTTTCTATTCCTGATTTAAATGCCTATTCTTTTTCCCGCCAGACCGTCGCGCCCAAACGGCTCAGTTTTTCCTCCACCTGTTCGTAACCGCGGTCCAGATGATACACGCGATGAATATCCGTCCGCCCCTCCGCCACCAGCCCCGCCAAGACCAAAGCGGCGCTCGCGCGAAGATCGGACGCCATCACGTGCGCGCCGGAAAGTTTTTTAACCCCGGTCACGATCGCGCTCGAACCTTCGAGAAAAATCCTCGCTCCCATGCGGTTCAGCTCGGGAACGTGCATGAAACGGTCCGGATAAATTTTTTCCGTAATCACGCTGATCCCCGAAGCGGTCGTCATCAACGCCATCAGCTGCGCCTGAAGGTCCGTCGGAAACCCCGGATACGGAAGGGTCGTCAAATCCACGGGCTTCAGGGGTTTTTTAACCTGAATGCGCACCGTGTTCTTCCCTTTTGTGATCACGGCGCCGGTCTGCATCAATTTATCGTAAAGAGCGTTGTTATGCTCCGGAGTCACGTTTTTCACCGTCACGTCCCCGTGCGTCACCGCCCCCGCCACCAGATAAGTCCCGGCCTCGATGCGGTCCGAAATCACCTGATACCTCGCGCCCCGGAGTTTTTTGACCCCCTGGATCCGGATCAGGTGAGACCCGTGCCCTTCGATTTTCGCGCCCATGCGAACCAGAAAATTCGCCAAATCCACCACCTCGGGTTCGCAGGCCGCGTTTTCGATCAGCGTCTCCCCTTTCGCGAGAACCGCCGCCATCATCACGTTGCCGGTCGCGAGGACCGAAGAACCGAAAGACCCTCCCAGATAGATTTCCGATCCGCGCAGTGAAGCCGCCTTGGCCTTCACATACCCGTGCTCGATGGTGATCTTCGCGCCCAGCGCCTCGAATCCCTTGAGGTGAAGATCGATCGGGCGGGCGCCGATGACACAGCCTCCCGGCAGCGACACCTCCGCTTCCCCCAATCTCCCCAACAGCGGCCCCAGCACGCAAACGGACGCGCGCATGGTGCTGACCAGTTTGTAGGGCGCCAAAGGGACCAATGCATTCGTCGGCCGGATGGAAACCGAGCCGTTGTTTTGCGTGACCCGCGCCCCCAAGGACCGCAGCAATTTCACCATCGTCGAAATGTCCCGGAGATTCGGGACATTCTCAATGACGGATTCCCCTTCTCCCAAAAGCGCCGCGGCCAGAATCGGAAGACAGGAATTCTTCGCCCCCGAAATTTCGACCTCGCCTCTCAAACGTTTTCCGCCCTGAACGATAAATTTATCCATGGTTTAATCCGTCCCGCATGCCGTTGACCGGAAATCGGCGGCCCGGACAACCCGGTCCCGGCCGCAATAGTCCCGAAACACTTCGACCTCTCTCCATCCGAGTTCCCGCAGCAATCGCCGCGTCATGTCTCCCTGTTCGTATCCGATTTCAAAAAAAAGAATGCCGCCCGGTTTCAGAAAATCTCCCGCCCCGGCGGCCAGCCTTTCGATCAATTCCGTCCCCCGCTCTCCCCCGAACAGCGCCAAAGCGGGCTCCCGCGAAACTTCAGGGGGCAAATTCCGCATTTCTTCCCCGGAAAGATAAGGCGGATTGGAGACGATCATATCAAACCTTTTTGTCCGGGGCAATCGGTCGAATAAATCGCTTTTCAGAAACTCGATCCCCGTCGCGGCCGCGTTCCGGGCATCTCCCCGCCGGCCGATCCGCCGCGCGTTCTCACGGGCAATCTCCAAGGCCTCCTCCGATATATCGACAGCCGAAATCGCCGCTTGAGGGAGATACGCCGCAAGACTCACGGCAATATTTCCCGAACCAGTGCCCACGTCCAGAATCTCGGGGCCGCCTTTCTCAAAAGATTTCATCCCGGCCTCTTCCAGAATTTTTTCGACGAGAAATTCCGTCTCGGGCCTGGGAATCAGGACGCAAGGCGTCACGCGGAAAACAAAATCCATAAAATGCGCTTTTCCCAAAATATACTGGCAGGGGACCCCCCGAGCCCTCCGCTCGAGACAAGCAAAATAAGTTTCAACCGTCTCCCGGGGCAAAATCCGGCCGCCTTCAAGATACAATTCGTGCCGGCTGCAATCCAAAAGCCCTTCCAGGAGCCTCTCTCCCAAAACACGGGCGGATTCCATACCGTGCTTTTCAAGGAAGCCGATCCCCTCCCGCAAAACTTCGCCGACCGTTTTTTCCGCTTCCGTTTCCGTCAACGTCATTTTCCCTTCGCCTCGGAAGACGCGCCTTCCTGCGAAAGCAGTCTGGCGCGCTCCTCTTTCTCGAGCGCGTTCACAAAATCGTCGATCTCACCTTCCATCACGCGGTCCAGCTCGTAGAGCGTCACTCCGATCCGGTGGTCCGTCGCCCGCCGGTCCGGAAAATTATAAGTCCGGATCTTTTCCGACCGGTCCCCGGACCCCACCTGAGAGCGCCGCTGCTTCGAAATGGCTTCCGCTTGTTCCGACTGCATTTTATCGGAAAGCCGGGCCCGCAAAATCCGGAGCCCTTTGGCCTTGTTCTTCAGCTGGGAACGTTCATCCTGGCACGAAACAACCAATCCCGTCGGAACATGAGTGATCCTCACGGCGGAATCCGTCGTGTTGACGCCCTGCCCGCCCGGCCCACTGGCCCGGAACACGTCGATCCTTAAATCTTTTGGGTCGATCTCCGTTTCCACTTCTTCGGGTTCCGGTAAAACCGCGACCGTCGCCGCGGACGTATGAATCCTCCCGCCGGCTTCCGTCACGGGCACCCGCTGAACCCTGTGCGTTCCGCTTTCAAACCGGAACAAGCGGTAGGCCCCCGATCCCGAAACGGAAAAAATAATTTCCTTGAGCCCCCCGAGTCCCGTCTGATTCGTGCTCAGGACCTCGAACCGGAGCCCGTGCCGCGCGCAGAATTTCGAATAAAGCCGGAACAAATCTCCCGCAAACAGCGCGGCTTCTTCGCCTCCCGTGCCCGCCCGGATTTCCACGATCACGTTGCGATCCAGGCCGGAATATTCGCCCTGCAGAATCAGGGCCTCCAGTTTCTGTTCCAATTCAACCTTCCGGGCCCCGAGTGTTTCCCGCTCTTCCTCGTAAAGCCGGATCAGTTCGGCGTCATCTTTCATTTCCCTGAGCAAACGCTCGGTCTCTTCCAGTTCGGTCTCAACCCTTCTAAGATTGGCGTAGGCATCCACAACCGGCCTCAAGGCTGCCAGCTCTTTGGCAAGGTCCCGGAAACGGTTTTTATCCTTCAAAACTTCCGCCGTCCCCAGAAGCCTTTCGACTTCCTGAAACCGTTCCTCAGTCCTCAACAGTCTCTGCCGCATAAAAATCGTACCGGGAAAGTCCTTTTCTCTTGTTCTTCAATTCAAGCCGTTTCGTTCCCGGTCTCTTCCGCGGGAGCCTCTTTTTTACGGCCGTACTTTTTCTTAAACCGGTCAATGCGGCCCGCCGTATCCACCAATTTCTGCTTGCCGGTGAAAAAAGGATGGCAGCTTGAACAGATCTGAACCGAAATGCTCGACTTGGTGCTTCGCGTTTCGACTACCGCCCCGCAAGCACAACGAATCGTGGACGGCCCGTAACCGGGATGAATCTTTTTCTTCATTTGACGTTTCCCCCTTAAATGAGCACAGGACTTACGCGACTGTAAGGAGCGTCAAGTCCCCCGTGCGAATTTATCCCAGCAAGACGCGACCTAGCGGCTTGCGTGGGATTACCTTATTAAAAACCTCTTCTTACTAAATGAGCACAGGACTTACGCGACTGTAAGGAGCGTCAAGTCCCCCGTGGCCGCAACCTCTTCGTTGCGGCATTCCGCATCAACCTCGATGGTTGCTGCTTCACGAATTTACTTCGATACCCCGCGACTAGCGACGCGCCCTGTTTGTACTCATGGGCGCTAGTGCCGGAAGAAAACTTCCGGCCGGCTTGCGTGGGATTCAATCTTCTTTTATTTTGTTCAAACTCAACAGAAATTCCGCGTTGCTCTTGCACTTGGAAAGCCGGTTCAGCAGAAGCTCCATCGCTTCCGTCGGATTCAGCTCGTTCAGCACCTTCCTCAAAAGCCAGACCCGATCCAATTCGTCCGGATGCATCAGGAGTTCTTCTTTGCGGGTGTTGGACTTTTTCACGTCGATGGCCGGATAAATTCTCTTTTGGAAAAGGTTCCGGTCGAGCTGAAGTTCGCAGTTTCCGGTCCCCTTGAACTCTTCAAAAATTACGTCATCCATCCGGGACCCGGTGTCGATCAGTGCCGTCGCAATGATCGTAAGGCTCCCGCCTTCTTCGATATTGCGCGCGGCCCCGAAAAACCGCTTCGGTTTGTGCAGCGCGTTGGAATCCACGCCGCCCGAGAGAATCTTCCCGGAATGCGGGACGACCGTATTGTAGGCGCGGGCAAGGCGCGTGATGCTGTCGAGCAGAATCACGACGTCCTTTTTATGTTCCACGAGCCTTTTCGCCTTCTCCAGCACCATCTCCGCCACCTGGACGTGCCGCTCGGCGGGCTCGTCAAACGTGGAGGAAATCACCTCGCCCTTGACCGAACGCTGCATGTCCGTCACTTCTTCCGGCCTCTCGTCGATCAACAGGACGATCAGCTGAACCTCGGGGTGATTCTTCGTGATGCTGTTCGCGATTTTCTGGAGCAGAATCGTTTTCCCGCTGTAAGGCGCGGCGACAATCATGCCCCGCTGCCCCTTCCCGATCGGGACCAGAAGATCCATCACCCGCGTCGAAAGATCCTGAGAATTGGATTCGAGAATAATCCGTTTCTCGGGATAAAGCGGCGTCAGATCGTCAAACTGCGTCCGGTCCTTGATCACTTCGGGCGACTCGAAATTGACGGCCTCGACCTTCAGAAGGGCAAAATACCGCTCGCCCTCTTTGGGCGGGCGGATCTGGCCCCCCACCGTATCGCCGGTCCTGAGCCCGAATTTCCGGATCTGCGAAGGCGACACGTAAATATCGTCCGGACACGGAAGGTAATTGTAGTTCGGGGACCGGAGAAACCCGAATCCGTCATCCAGGATCTCGAGAACCCCCTGGCCGAACATCAGACCCGTCTGTTTGGTGCGCGCCTCGAGGATCTTGTAAATCAGATCCTGTTTCTTGAGCCCGCTCACGGCAACCCCCAGCTTGGTCCCGGTCTGCTGAAGATCGGTGATCTTCATCTGCTTCAGGGCTTCGATATCCAGCGAATTGCCGGGCGCTCCCTGGACCTGGACCGCGGAATCCACTCCCGCCGGCCGGTTTTCCGTTCCGTTTTCTTTCTGAAAATTCGAATTTCTCTCTTTTGGCATATCACACCCCTTTATTGATTTTTGCTTAAAGTTCTTTGCGAAACCGCACGGTTAAGAGAACCCCACAACGCGCCGATTTTCCGTTCAAGCTCCCCAAGCCCCTTGTTGTTCTCGATCACAAAATCGGCCTTTCGTTTTTTCTCCCCGAGCGGCATTTGCATTTTGATTCGCTTCCGGATCTCTTTCGCATTCAGGCCGTGTTTTTTCGAAGCACGTCTGATCTGTTCGGAACCGGAGCAAGCCACGACAACGGTTTTATCCATTCGCCTGTCAAAACGCGTCTCAAAAAGAAGCGGCACTTCGAAGACCGTGATCTTCTTCCGGCTCTTTTTGAGCATTGCTTCCGCTTCCTTAAAAACAAACGGATGAAGAATGGCTTCCAGCCCCCTGAGTTTCCGGGGATCCGAAAACACCATTTCCCCCAATTTTTTCCGGCTGATCCGCCCCGCCGGGTCCAAAATCCGCTTCCCCCCAAACTTCTTTACGATTGCTTTATATTGCGCCGTCCCCTTCGCGAGGGCCCGATGCGCAAGCCGGTCGGCGTCGACAACCCAAGCCCCGCGCCGCTTCAACATCCCGGCCGCCGTCGATTTCCCCGTCGCAAAACCTCCCGTCAGTCCCACCGCCAGTGTCCGCATCCGGTTTTCACTCCTTGTACCAGGAATCCCCCGCATAAAGATCGACCACGAGCGGGACTTCAAGCGGCAGGGCTTTTTCCATTTCCGCCCGGACCATTTCCTTCAAAGCCTTCTCTTCCCGGACCGGAAAATCAAACACCAGTTCGTCATGCACCTGCAAAATCATCAGCGCCTTCATTTCTTTCTCCCGGAGCGCGCGATCGATCCGGATCATCGCGACCTTCACCAAGTCCGCCGCGGACCCCTGAAGCGGCGCGTTGATCGCCGCCCGCTCCGCGAATTGCCGCTCATTGGCATTTCCGCTTTTGATTTCGGGAAAATAGGCCCGCCGGCCCAAAATGGTCGTGACGTAACCCTGCCCGCGGGCAAGCTCCTTCTGCGAATCCAGATACGCTTTCACTTTCGGATACCGTTCGAAATAAGATTTGATAAAAGCCTCGGCTTCGCCGATCGAAATTCCGAGGTCCCGGGAAAGCCCGTAAGCCGTTTTTCCGTAAATGATGCTGAAATTGATCACTTTGGCGAAATTTCTCATTTCGCGCGTCACTTCGCCGGGTTTCACGCCGTAGAGAAGCGAGGCCGTCGACCGGTGAACGTCCGAATTCTCCCGGAACGCGGCCATCAGGGCCGGGTCGGAAGAAAAATGCGCGAGGAATCTCAGCTCAATCTGGGAATAATCGGCCGAAAGGATCTTCCTCCCGGCCTCCCGGGGAACAAACGCCTTCCGGATTTTCCGGCCGAGTTCCGTCTTGACCGGAACATTCTGCAGATTCGGGTCCGAACTCGAAAGCCGCCCCGTCGACGTCCCCGTCTGATTAAACGACGTATGAATCAGGCCCGTCCGGGCGTTCACCAGTTCGGGCAGGGCGTCAAAATAGGTGGATTTCAATTTCGCCCGCTCGCGGTACTCCAGCAGGAGCTGAGGCATTTTGTGATTTTCCGCCAGCTTCTCCAGCACTTCCACGTCGGTCGAAAATCCGGTTTTCGTCTTTTTGACCACGGGAAGTTTCATTTTCTCGAAAAGGACCTCCGCGAGCTGCTTGGTCGAATTGATATTGAATTCCGTCCCCGCTTCCCCGTATATTTTCCCGGCAAGCTCATTCATGCTTTTCTCGGCTTCCCGGGAAAGTTCCGCCAAAAAATCCGTATCGATTTTCACCCCGTTCATCTCCACCCGGGCGAGCACTTCGACGAGCGGCATCTCCACTTCGCGGAAAAGTTTCCCGGCCTTCCGTTCTTCCAGCAAAGGCCCAAGCTTCCCCCGCAGGCGCCACGTGCAATCCGCGTCCTCGCAGGCGTATTCGGAAATCCGGTCCAGAGGGACCTCGTCCATCCCGATCCGGCCCTTGCCTTTTCCGATCAAATCCGCAGTCGGGATTTTCTTCACCTCCAGATACTCGAACGCCAAGTCGTCCAGATTGTGATTCCGTTTTGCCGGGTTGATCAGATAAGACGCCAGCATCGTGTCAAAATCCGCGCCCCGGAGATGAACCCCGTGATTCCTGAAAACAATCCAGTCGTATTTGATGTTCTGCCCGGTCTTCGGAATCCGCTCGTCCTCCAAAAAAGGTTTCAGCGCCTTCAAGGCCTCGTCACAGGGAAGCCCTTCGCCGCGATGCGCGTCCGACCGGACCGGAACGTAATAAGCTTCGAGCGGTTCGAACGAAAAACTCATTCCGACGAGATCCGCGAGATGGGGGTTTTCCGAAGTCGTTTCGGTGTCGACCGCGAACCCTCCGGAGTTTTTCAATTTTTTCGCAAGGCCTTCCAATTCTTCCCCGGTTGTGATCGCACGATAAATTCTTTTCTCATCCGTCCGCCCGCCCTGAGAGGCCATTTCCTTCAGGAGACTCCGGAACTCATAACGCCTGAAAAATTCCGCCAGCGCCGCCGCGTCCGGTTCCTTCACGCGAAGATCTTCAATCTCGATTTCAAGGGGGACCCGGCAGTCAATCGTCGCGAGTTCATGCGAAAGCCGCGCGAGCTTCTCGTTTTCACCGAGAAGTTTTCTCTGCGATTCGCTTTTCACTTTTCCCAAATTCCGGTAAATCCCTTCCACGGAACCGAATTCCTTGATCAGGGCCAGCGCCGTTTTCGGCCCGATATGCGGGACGCCGGGGATATTGTCGGAAGTGTCCCCCATCAAAGCCATCAGTTCCACCACTTTCCCGGGGCCGAGCCCTTCGAATTTTTCTTCCACTTTCCTCTCATCGTAAATCAGTCCGTCCTTGTGCGTGCTGTACACCCTGATTTTTTCCGAAACCAGCTGAAGCGCGTCTTTATCGCCGGTCACGATAAAGACCTCGTGCCCCGCTTCCGAAAGCCTCGCGGCCAGCGTCCCCAACACGTCATCCGCCTCGAACCCCTCCTTTTCGAAAATCGGGATCCGGTAGGCCCGGATAATCTCCTTAATCTTCGGGATTTGCCCGACCAAATCTTCGGGCATGGGTTTCCGCTGGGCTTTATACTCGGCGTATTTTTCATGCCGGAAAGTCGGTTTCGGGAGATCAAAAGACACCGCGAGATAGTCGGGGGCCTCTTCCTTCATGATCTTCCTCAGCATGGCCACCACCCCGTAGATGGCATTGGTCGGCTCCCCTTTTGAAGTCGCGAGATTCTGTATGGCGTAAAAAGCGCGATAACAGAAAGCGTTCCCGTCGATGAGGAAGATCTTCCCTTTTTTTGAGGATTTTCCGGTTTTTTCGGTCATTTCCAGATTTAAAACATCCAATTCAGACAATCCCTTGTCTCACCCGTTGCCGTAGTGAGCATTTTCACCTTGAATAATTGATTAGCCCTTTCTCTACCCTGAGGCGGCAAAAGCACTTAGGCTAAATCCCGGGTTTGGGCCCGGAAAAGCCGCGTACTTTGCCTAAAGATCCCTAAAAGCCTTAATTTGCGATTCGTGTTCCAAACCGCATTATTCTTGGGAATTTAACGACTTAGACGATTCACAAATCGGTAAGATTTTAGCTTCTATTAATGAGTTTCAGGATATCTTCGATGCAGATTCTTGCGGAAATCCTTTCAACAACTACTCTTTACCACCCCGCAAAACTGGCGAGATAATACCCTGCTTACCGGAATAAATCAAGCCTTTTCGTAAAATAATAAGGTAGAGGGGGCACCACCCCTTTTTGCTTTATGCCCCCACTATGCCGCGAAGATAGAAATCCCCGATCAGGCAGGCCAGGTTCCCGGCAAAGGGACGATTCACCTTTTGCAGGACAAAAAAGGGTTCATGGCAGCGATTGCGAACCTGCGCCTTGAGATCGCGCCGGATCTCGAATCCCTGTGCCCGGAATTTCAGTTTCAGGCGCGGATCATGGATAATGTGCATGGGCCGCTCCGGATCTTTCCCGAAAGGGGCGGTCAGGATCAAATACCCTCCGTCCCGTAACACCTCGCGGCATTTCCGCAAAATGAGAAGGGGATCGGGCGCATGCTCCAAAACCTCAAAACAGGTGATCAAATCCGCACGCGTCGCGAGACGGCCGGTCCTCAAATCAATGAATTCCGCCTCCCGGGCCCGCTTCCGGAAACGCCAGCGCGCGAATTCAAGCAACGGCAAGGAAACATCACACAAGGTAACGGCCAAACCCGCTTTGGCGAAAAGAAGCCCCCCGGACCCCGCCCCCGAACCGTAATCCAAAACGTCCCGGCAGCCGAGCCGTTCCGCAAGATCCAGCGCGCAGACATAATTCAGGGGCCCTTCGTCGCGCAAAACGCCGTGATAATGCATGAGCTCGAAAATCTCGAGATCGGTGGAATTGTAAAAATCAATCAGCGACCGTTCGGACTTGGCATCGGGAGGACGCCTCATCCAGTATTCCGAAAATAGCCGGGTGGCATTCCAAAACCGTTCTTCGATTTCTTCGGCGCCGTAGGCGGGAAAATATTCCGCGAGTTCCCGGATCGCGCTCCGGACATTGTCCGATTCTCCCGGCAACAGAAACGCCGAATCCCATTTCTGGCGGTATTCCGCAATCGTCATCCGAAAAGGGGCCGCATCCCTTTTGTCTTCAGATGGGTTCTCGTTTCGATTCATCGCAATCATGCCATCGGGATTATACCGAAAAAAAAGGGGTGTGCCTTCATTACATTATGCCGCTCGGCCGACCGCCTCGGCTTCCGCTTGAGCGCGGACCATCGAGGAAATAAATTCATTCACGTTCAGGCTGATTCCTCCCTCCGTCACCTGAAACCCCCGCTGAAGAAAATGAATTCCCAATTCATCCAATAATTTCCCCAAAAGATTTCCCGACCGGTCGCCGAGAATTTCCGCCCTCTGCTCGGGTGTTTTGAGCGCCAGCGCAAAAATCAGCACCAGCACCGCATTCAGCGCCTGCTTCTTTAAACGCGTCGGCACCTGCCTGATCTGAGTCAGGATGGAAAGCAGCGTTTGCGCAATTTCTGGACTGACGGCCAGATTTTCCGCCAGCACCGCGGGAAGGGCCTCATCCGGGGTCTGAAATCGTTCGACCGATTTGACCGCTTTTTGAAACGCCCGCCCGGGGTTGGCAATATCTAAGACAATATCCAAACTCGGCACGGAAATCCTGGCCAGATCCGCCCGGCTGATCTTTTGATCCCGGGTATGCAAAATAACCAGAAACTTAAGAATTTGCGAATACCCCTGAAGCGCATCCAAGGCCGGTTCCATGTCCGAACTCATATGCTGAAGAACAAGACTGAATTTCTGATTTTGGGCGCCCGCCAGAGCCCGGATCTTTTCTTGGGCCTGATCCAGCAAAGCCTGTGCCGCCTCGATCTGCCGGTCCGTCACCTCCTGAGCCTTCGCCTCGCCTTCCAATCTTTCCTGAGACTGCCCGTCCGCAAACACCGCCAGCCGGATTTTACGCGCCGCTTCCGCGCTACTCAACTGAACCACTCCGGGGCTAACGAGTTCAAATAGGCTTGAGATTTCTTTTTCCAAATCCGGACTCAGTACGGCATCAAAGAAATTCTCCGCCCGCGCAAGATTGCCGATAAAATCCTCCGAACGCCGTTCCAAATCCCGGCGAAGCCGTTCAAGCCCTTCCCGCGCCCGCGCGGTCAGAAACTCTTCGATTTCGGGAATCGTCCGAAGTCCCTTCTCCGAAACGGCAGCCGCCAAATCCTTTTCGCCGGCAAATCCCGTTAAAAGCAGCAGCGCGTTTTGCTGCGGTAAAACCCGCGGGGCTTTGCTGTCTCCCAAAGAATTTCCCGAAACGGCCTCTCCTAAAACCTTCGCTATCACCGAGGGCTCTATTCCGAGCATTCCCGCGTTTCGCCTGACGGTCCCCAGCGTTTCCGGATTTTCCACGCGGGCAGCCTTCAGAATTTCTTCGATCCCAACCCCCAGATCCAACCCGGGATAATTTTCTCTC
The DNA here is from genome assembly GCA_029561555.1 of Candidatus Omnitrophota bacterium. Taxonomy (GTDB): domain Bacteria; phylum Omnitrophota; class Omnitrophia; order Omnitrophales; family Omnitrophaceae; genus JAKQXH01. Next base: position 4,387 of record JAKQXH010000078.1, on the reverse strand, counting down.
AGCGCCTGCAAATCTTCCGGAGAAACCGACGGACTGCGGAGCAGGCTGATCACCGCGCTGCATTTCCCTTTTCTCCCCACGGCACGCTCTAAAATATCGTCCAACTCATACATTCCCCCCACTTCAAAAGAACCGATATCGATCAGCACCAGTGTCCCGTCGGATCTTGCGACAAAAACGGAAGGCTGAGGGTCCCAAAGGCCGAGATCGTATTTTTCGAAATCCCGCAGAACTTCTTCGACCATCCCGCGCAGTGCCGGTTCAGACGCCGGATTCAAAACAATTTCTTCATTGACCGGCCTGCCCTCGACATATTCCATCATCATTGCCACCACGTTACCGTCTTCGTCCAAAATACGCCCGTAATACTCCGGAATATGCCCGATCCCTTTTTCCCATGCGGACCGGAGGATCCCGTCGTCCTTCTCGAGATTATGGCTCACCAGCCCGTACCGTTCCTGAGTCTGAAATCCGATCTCTCCGCCGATCATCTTGACGGCCATGACCCGCCTGCCTTTTTCCTTCCCTTCACCCGATTCGACATAAACGCGATACACATCCCCGAAATTCCCGCTGCCGATCCGTTCCGGCTGCCCCAAAACCTTTAACCCGTTTGATGACAAAACCCGTTCTAAATATCTCCCGCTGTCTTTTCCGTAAACGGGTTTTTCGGCCTCAATTTCAATCCAACGGGAGGGCTCGGAAGAAATTTCCGTCTTGAAAACCGCCGCCTGAGGATCCGTCTGAGTGATCACCATCGCCACATCGTCATTCCGGCTGACTAAGATATACAGAAGCTCCTGAAGTTCGGCCGGGTCGAGATTTTTAAAGGCCTCCCCCCGGCTTTCTCTCGCGGCAAGCTGCAGCATCCTTGAAAATGCCGCGATCGGCCGACTGGGGAATAATTGTTCCAATTCCGCGGCCGCTTCTTCCGAAAGCCAAGAAGGCCTCGGCTCCCCTTCCCGCCCGATCAATTTATCCTTCATTTTTCCGACCCACTGAGAAACCGTTAAATTTTCCTTCTTGGTAAACCGGAGCATCATCAGTTCGGCGATAATCGAAACGCCGTGATTCGTTCTTTTGATCAATTCCCCTCCGATAAATCTCGCGGCCACGGACCGGTCCATGCTCAAAACGGAAGCCATATCCCAAACCATCATGGAAACTTTCCGGATAAGATAATCGCGCAGTTCCGAGGGAGTCGGCATGGTATGCGTTTTCTCAAGACGTGCTTTGATAAAATGTTCCGCCAGCTCGGCAACCACTTCGTCCTGCCCGTGCTTTTCCCGCTCCAGGGTCTGCAGCCACTGCTTCAATTCTTTCACGCGGGGAGAAAGCCCGGCCGTTTCCGATTCCGGCAGATTTCCGAATACCCGCAATGCATCCCGCCCCCGCTTCATCAATCCTTCCATCAATCCGTCCGTAAACGAAATAAGATACGGGGCTTCCCCGTTGAAATCGATTTCGGTTAATGTGGCATTCTGCGGAAATAAAACTTCGGGAGCCAATTCCCGGCTCGACGTCCCAACCGGAACGGGAAATTGCCTTTCATCTACGGAAACGGGCAGATGAATGCGCCGGCCCTGCTTGTCGATCACGATCGGTTCGGGATTGGTCCCGGCGGTCATCGTATCGACCGTCCGCGCTTCATGATCGATCACATTGATCGAGATCATCGCAAAATTGTCGAAGCGGGGGAGGACTTCTTCAATCCGAAACGTCGTGATTTTTTCGGGCTCCCGGGGATCCAGTCCCGCCACGCGAATCGGCGGCAGGAGCGTGATTTGATTGGTCTGCTCATCCGTCAGAACTCCGGCGATCCCTTCGACGGAATCGGGCAATTCATCCAGGCGGTGTTCTGAAATCGGGCCTTCCGGGAATAATATTCCCAGAACCGGGACCAATGATTCGGCCGGGATAGGATGATTCCGCAGAGAATCAAGATAATGCGCCGCGTTTACCCGTTTTGCGGCCTGAACGTATTCATCCATGACCCGGCTCAGGAAACTGATGTATTCGGATAAAACAAGCCGCATCTTTTCGCGGTCTCCTCCCTGAAGGCGATCCACCAAACGCCCCCTGCCCGAAAGTCCGCTTTCCGCCGCTGAAGTTTCGTAAATATGGGTTGCCTCATTGAGCATGTGAACGATCCGCGCGGCCTGATAATCATGTCCCGACGCATCCATCAGCAAAATTAATTCAAGCCGCCCGTCGGGACTCGCTTCGATTTGATACGCGTCGCCCCCATAATAGCGGTGAATCGGTTTCCAGTACGTACTGATACCCGTCGCATGCGAATACCGCCATCGTTTCTGCCCTTCACGGATTGCTTTCAACCCGACCGAAGCGGTAAGATCGATATTTTTCAGGACTTCACCGGCAAGAGCATCAATATATTCCCGGCTCTGCCCAATCGTTCCTTCCGGCGAATCACCGGCTGCCGCAGCTCCCTCCCGGCTCCCCAGCGAAGACGCGCGGATAACCGGCCCCCTCCCTTTCCCGGAAGCCGTTTGCGCGGGCGGTTTCCACCCCGAAGAAATCCAAAGAGTCGGAGCGATCACCCCTGCGGATTCAACATCAAAAGAGCGGAAAAACGCCCGGAACGCCGCCGACAGTTTCACGATCTGCGCGTCCGTCAATTTTTCTTTCACAAACTTCCATCTTTCGGAAAGCCTTTCGCGGCTTTCCTCTCCGGTCAATTCCTCAAACGCGATAATACGGGCCAAGACTTCTACCGGCCGTTTTTCCTGATAGGGCCTGACATTTCTGCTCTTGCGCGCGTAAATATCCGTATACCGCATTCCGGTCAGGCGGCTCGAAATCCGGTCGGTAATCAATTCATTCAACGCCATCCCCAAATTACGCCGGAAGAATTCCTCGCCCATCCACTCGGCAAGCCCCCATTCCGCGGGATTAAACCGTATCAATGTAAACCTCGGAATTTTCACTCCCCGCGCGAGGGCCCGAAGCAAGTCTTCCTCATCGGGGACTCCTTTCCTCCGGCGGGAATCCGGGAACGTGGGGCTTCTTTTCACGACTTCCGAGAGAAGCGAATGAGTCAATTCATGAATGCTGATCACGTCGTTTTCCTCGCGAATCTGCTCCGGCCAAGCAAACGCGAGGTTGTAATGCACCCGATGCCCCTGAGCGAGATGAGAAACAAACGCCGATCGGCGCGGGTCCCGCCGCACAAAATAGACCTGTTCCACCGGCACCGGCAATCCGAAAAATCCTTCCATCAATCTCTCGCCCTGCCCCATACGCATCATGATCAAATCAAGATCCGGCATCGTAAACCCGTTAAATCCCTCCCGCGTCCACAATTGGGTGTGGAGATCCTGCAAAAATTCATGATCCGCTTCCAGTCCGACCCGGGTCCTCCCGCCGGTTCTCATATAGCGGGATTCCAGTTCACTCCACGAAGCCGGAGGTCCGTGCAACGCATTCGTGTCCAAAGTTGAAAATGCTTCCATCGGCAAAAGGGCATCTCCCTGCGCCGGCTCGGCAATCCACAACCCGTCTTCATCCGCTTTCCCCAAAGAAGCGCCCGCCGCATCCCGGCTGATTTCCTCCTGCCCCAGGGACTGCGCCGTATGCCCCAGCAATTCCTGATTCGTCCGATGTCTCAACATTCTCTTCAAATCTCTCAACGCTCTCCGGGCCGGAATCTTCAATGCCGGAGGTATTTCATCCCGGCTGTAAGTCCTGAAAATCTCCCGCAAATCTTCGATGAAAACTTGACGGTCTTCCGGCGTCAAATGGCTGTCTTTGTTAAAAACAAGTTCCGGCAGAAGATACCGCATGGTTTTACCGATTGTCTCGTCCGTAAGCTGAGCAAGCTCGGGAGAAGCTTTTTTCAGGGGCTTGGGAGTTCCCAATTTATAATGCCGGCTCAGATCCCGGAGATTCGCGATCCGCGACGCCAGTTTAATCAATTGAATCCCCCTCAACAATTCCGGCCTTCTCGGCAAAGTTTTGGCAAATCCGTTCAAAGGCGGCATATCCGGATCCGTTGAGTGATCCTGAGGGTAAACCAAACGGTCGTAAAATATGGCCTGATCTTCATCGGAAGCTATGGTCTTTTTAAGGTGGGTCAGCAAAGCCACTCCCAGCTGAATCAGAGCGGTACTTTCCGTATCCCTTTCCCCCCGTTGGACCGCTTCCGCATCAAATCCCGAGATAATTTGATAAAGCACGGACTGATCCTCACGCGTATCGTGAAGAAAAGCGATTTCCATTAATATGGATAAGGTCTGTCCGTTCATCCCGGAAGGAATTCCGAAGTCCTCGATTAAAATGCGGATCACATTCAAAAGATGAGCAAAATAAGGCGTGCTCCCTCCTCTTCTCATCTGCTGGGCATGCGCCACCATCACCCGTTCGGCCG
>JAKQXH010000075.1 GCA_029561555.1 Candidatus Omnitrophota bacterium | reverse complement strand
ACCATAAGGAGCAGTGACTTCCAATGAGGCGGCGAGTGGCCGACCGGAAGCGAAATAGCGGAGTAATTTACGTCGCGTAAATTACGAAGCTGCTGATGAAGCTGAAGGCGCCAAGTCCTGTCCCGCGCACGATTGATTTGTCGTTCTGACTAAGTAATGGGTTTTGGGATTGAGAAAAGAAATATTGGAAAAAGATTCAAGGTGGCTTTTCTCGATCCCGCGCACGGCTGATTTGTAATTCTGACTGAGTGATAGGATTTGGGACAAAGCCGGAAGGCATTAAGATAAAGAAGAATAGAAGTTACCGGCTTTAGTCCTGCGCACGGCTGATTTGTAATTCTGACTGAGTAATGGGTTTTGGGACAAACTCGGGATGCATTGAGAAAAGCAAGACAGAGGTTGCCGAGTTTAGTCCTGCGCACGATTGATTTGTAATTCTGACTGAGTGATAGGATTTGGGACAAAGCCGGAAGGCATTAAGATAAAGAAGAATAGAGGTTACCGGCTTTAGTCATCTTTGGGTTGGAAATGATTTTTAACGGAAAAAATTAGCGAGGTTGAGATGATTAATCAGAATATCTTTAGAGAGTATGATATCCGCGGAGTAGCCGATCGGGATCTTACCGACTCGACGGTGGAAAGCATCGGAAAGGCGTACGGGACTTTTCTCCGTCAGCATGGGAAGAAGAAGATTGTTGTGGGCCGTGACGGTCGAGTCAGTTCGCCCCGCATTCATGCCGCTTTGGTCCGTGCGATTCTGTCTGCGGGGATCGATGTGACGGATGTCGGAATTATTACCACGCCGATGATGTATTTCTCCATTGTGCAGCTTCAAAAAGACGGGGGCGTCATGGTGACCGGTTCCCATAATCCTCCGGATCAGAACGGGCTTAAAATCTGCCTTGGGAAGGACACGTTATTCGGGGATCAGATCCGCGAGTTGGGCAAGATGGCGGCTAAGGGGGATTTTGTCTCCGGGGCCGGGAAGACGGATTCGGTTGAGATGATTCCGATTTATCAGGAATTTCTGAAGAAAATTTTTAAATTCGCGCGGCCTTTAAAAGTCGTGATCGACGCGGGAAACGGGGCTTCCAGCGTGGTCGCGCCGAAGCTGTTCCGGGATCTGGGCTGCGAGGTGACGGAAATGTTCTGCACGTTGGACGGAACCTTCCCGAATCATTTTCCCGATCCGAGCGAAGAAAAAAACGTTCAGGATTTGATCCGGAAAGTCAGAGAGATTAAGGCCGATATCGGGCTCGCGTTCGACGGGGATGCGGACCGTCTCGGAGTCGTGGACGAAACCGGGAAGCTGCTTTTCGGAGACCGCCTGCTTTTGATCATGGCGTTGGATCTCCTGACCCGTCAGCCGGGCGCGCAAATTATCGCGGACGTCAAATGCTCGACGGTCCTTTACGATGAAATCCGGAAACATGGCGGGCGTGGGATTATGTGGAAGACCGGGCATTCCCTGATCAAAGCGAAGATGCGGGAGACCAAGGCCCCTTTGGCGGGGGAGATGAGCGGTCATTTCTTCTTTGCGGAGAATTATCTGGGGTTCGATGACGGGATTTTTGCGGCCTGCCTTGCGGTGAATATCCTCGCGAAAAGCGGCAAGCGGTTTTCGGCCCTGCTGGACGGCGTCCCGGAATATTTCTCGACGCCGGAGATGAGGATTGAATGCCCGGACGAGAAGAAATTCGAAATTGTGAAAAAAGCGGTCGAGTATTTTAAGAAGGAATATGATGTGATCGATATCGACGGCGCCCGGATCAATTTCCCCGACGGATGGGGCCTGGTGCGCGCGTCCAATACCCAGCCGGTGCTGGTGATGCGTTTTGAGGCGCATTCGGAAGAAAAACTTCAGGCAATTCGGAAATTAGTGGAAAGCAAAATCCGGGAATTCTCTTCGTGAACTGGGCCGTTATCATGGCCGGAGGGGCCGGGACTCGGTTCTGGCCTCTAAGCCGGCGGCATCAACCCAAACAGCTTCTGCCGATCGTTTCCCGTCGGACGATGATCGAGGAGACGGTTAACCGCTTGTCTCCGGTCGTTCCAAAGGAAAGAATCCTTGTCATCACGAACCGCGCTCTCAAGCCCAAAATCGAAAAACTTCTGCGCGGGGTCCCCCGAAAAAATATCATTGCCGAGCCCTGCCCCCGAAATACCGCGCCTTGCCTTGCGCTTGCCGCGCTGCATATCGAACGCAGGGATCCGGACGCCGTTTTTGCGGCGCTTCCGGCAGATCACGCGATCGGGGATGCGAAATCTTTCCGGAAACATCTCCAACTAGCCTTTCGACTTGCTTCGAAAGACCGTCATGTGGTTTTTGGGATTCCACCCTCTCTCCCTCATACGGGGTTCGGATATGTCTTCTGCGGGGAAAAGACCGGTGTTGAGGACAATATCGGGATTTTCCGGGGCCTGAAATTTGTCGAAAAACCTTCGCATGACAAGGCGAAGGCCTTCGTGCGTTCAGGGAAATATTTCTGGAACAGCGGTATGTTCGCCTGGAAGCTTTCCTTTTTTCTGGAGGCTTTCCGGACATCCATGCCGGAAACGGCGGGCCTATTCCGCGATATCCGCTTGGCTTTGGGAAGACGCGGAGGCGAAAAAACGGTCGATAAGATTTTTCCCCGTTTCCGGAGTGTTTCGATCGATTACGGATTGATGGAACGCGTCAAAGATCTTTGCGTGGTCAAGGCCCGTTTCGACTGGAGCGATGTCGGAAGCTGGCGCGAGCTGGAACAATGGCATCCTAAGGACCGCTCGGGAAACGCGTTGATCGGGAAGACGATTGCTTTGGACAGTTTCGGGAATATCGTCCGTTCGGAATCCAGGCTGGTGGCCCTCTTGGGCGTGAAGGATCTCCTGATCGTTGAAAGTCCGGACGCGCTTTTAGTGGCTTCCAAGGATAAGGCTCAGGAAGTCAAGAAAGTGGTTGAGGAGTTGTACCGCCGAAAAATGATTCATTTTCTTTAATTTTTAAACAGTCTTTTTCTGAAAGCCGGCCGTCTTGCCATGAAAGAAGTAAAAGTCATTCTTAAGGAATCCCGCGAAAAACCCGTTTTGGCTTTCCATCCCTGGATTTATTCCGGTGCGATCGATTTGATCGAGGACGATTTTAAGGCGGGAGATGTTGTCCGCGTCCATTCCGCGAAGGGAAATTTCCTGGGGAAAGGGTATTTGAACCCCCATTCCGAAATCGCGATCCGGATGTTGACGTTTCAGGATGAAGCTATCGATGAAACTTTCTTCAAGGAGAAATTCGGTATGGCCTTTCGGCTGCGGGCGGGGATACCGGAGGCGGGGACGAATGCTTGCCGTCTCGTCAACGGGGAAGGGGATTTCCTGCCGGGGCTGGTCGTCGACCGGTATGACCGGTATTTGGTGATTCAGGTCCTGACGGCCGGGATGGAGAAGCTAAAGCCCTGCTGGCTCGGATGCCTGAAGGATCTGGAGGGGATCAGGGGAATTTACCAAAAGGATGATTCCGAGCGAAGGCGTTTTGAAGGGCTTGACCGCTGCGTCGAGACGGTTTGCGGAGAAGAGCCTCCGGCTTTTATCGAGATCCGGGAGCGCGGGATGAAGTTTATTGTGGACGTGAAAGAAGGGCAGAAAACCGGTTTTTTTCTGGATCAACGCGAAAACAGGCATTTGGCAAGAAGAATTGCCGGCGGGAAAAATGTCCTGAATGCTTTTGCCTACACCGGGGGATTTTCCGTGGCCTGCCTTTTGGGCGGCGCGAAACGGGTGACTTCGGTTGAGTCTTCCGAAGCGGCCCTGAATGCCTGCGCGTCCAATTTTGAATTGAACGGGCAGGATCCGAAAGATCATGTGTTCGCGCGGGAAGATGTGTTTGATTATTTGAGGCAGGACCCGGTCCGGTATGATTTGATTGTCCTCGATCCGCCCGCTTTCGCGAAATCAAAATCCGACGTCGAAAAGGCCGCCCGCGGCTACAAGGATATCAACCTTCAGGCGATGAAGCGCCTGAACCCCGGAGGGCTTTTGTTTACATTTTCCTGTTCGAATTATATTTCGCCCGAACTGTTTCAGAAAATTGTTTTCGGCGCGGCCAAAGACGCGCGGGTCAGACTCCAGATTATCGAAAAAACTTCCCATCCGTCGGATCATCCCATCAGCGTTTTTCATCCCGAAGGCGAGTATCTTAAAGGCCTGCTTTGCCGCGTGGCATAATGTTCCGCTGCCGGTAATCCCGCGTTTCGAGCCCGGTCTTGTCCTTTTCCGTTTTTTCGGATTCGGGGCCGGCTTTTTAAGCCATAAAAAAATATGGAAATTAATATTTACAAAAAGCCATATATCCGGTAAACTGCCGGTGAAGTTTCGTGAAGAAGGTTCGTCCCGTCCTCCGGGGACCCTGACGGACGGGGGAAATGACGGGGAAGGATATGCGGAAGGAAAAACGGGAGTCGAAAGAAAGCTTTTTACCGCCGCCCGGCGAATTGGTGACGGCGGAAGAAGCGGTGAAAGTCACGATTGCCTTGAAAAAGTCCAGTATTGAGTTTTTCAAGAAAGAAGCCGAGAAATATCATACAAAGTACCAGAAGATGATACGGGAACTTCTGGACAAATACGCGTCACAATACCAGGCGACATAAGATTTATGAGTTGCGTCATCCGGGTTCGGGAGGGCGGTTTGACACACCCAATGCTTTACGATAATATACGGACACAACTTGACTTGCCAACGAGAGAGAAGGATCTAGGGCGAAAATGAAACAAAGGGTATTGAGCGGAGTCCGGCCGACGGGGCCTCTGCATCTCGGGCATCTGCTCGGTGTCATCCAGAATTGGAAGAAATTCGAGAATGAAAACGCGTTCTACATGATCGCGGACTGGCATGCCCTGACCACGGAATACGATTCCAAAACCACCATCAAGCAAAACGTCCTGGAAGTGGCTCTCGATTTGCTGGCCGGAGGGCTGGATCCCGCAAAATGCACCGTCTTTGTCCAGAGCCATGTGAAGGAACACTGCGAGATGTCGCTTTTGCTTTCGATGCTGACGCCTCTGGCCTGGCTCGAGCGGAATCCCACCTATAAGGATCAGATCCAGGAATTGGGGGACAAGGAACTTCACACGCACGGGTTTTTGGGATATCCGGTCCTGCAGACGGCGGATATTATCCTCTATAAGGCGGATATCGTCCCGGTCGGGGAAGACCAGCTGGCCCACCTGGAGCTGTCCCGGGAAATCGTCAGGCGCTTCCATTTTATTTACGGCAAGAAGATTTTTCCCGAGCCTCAGGCCTCTCTGACTCGGGTCCCCAAGCTTCCCGGGACCGACGGGAGGAAGATGTCGAAAAGTTACGGGAACGCCATCTATCTTTCAGATTCTCCGGCGGAGGTCGATAATAAAGTTAAGCAGATGGTGACCGATCCTGCCCGTATCAAGCGGGAGGATAAGGGGCATCCCGAAGTATGCCCGGTTTTTTGTTATCACAAGCTTTTCAATGCGGAGCAAGAGTCCCTTATCGCCGAAGAATGCCGGGGGGCTTTACGGGGATGTGTCGACTGCAAGCGCGAGATGGGCGGAAAATTGAAGGAGTTTTTGGCGCCGATTTATGAGAGGCGCCGGCAGTTTGCTTCGGAAAGCGGGAAGGTGATTGAAATTTTAAACGACGGCGCCCGGAAAGCCCGGAAAGTCGCCGCCGAAACCATGGACGAAGCGAAAGAAGCGGTAGGGATCTGACGCGATGGAAGAAAATACGGTTAACGAGCCCCTAAACGAGACGATTCGAGAAACAAAAACACCGGAAGAGCTTACGGCCGGAGGCCCTGAGGTCGCACCTTCCGGGGATGTAACCGTATCCGTGGCGGAACCCGAGGCGAAAAACAGCATTCAGGTCAAGCTTCCGGTTTATGAAGGGCCCCTGGATCTTCTGCTTGATTTGATTAAAAAGAACGAAATGAATATTTACGACATTCCGATGGCGGAGATCACGGCCCAGTATCTTGAGTATTTGGGCCAGATGCGTCAGCTGAATCTCGATATTGCGGGTGAGTTTCTTGTAATGGCCGCGACGCTCATTTACATCAAATCCAAAATGCTTCTGCCGGTGGAAGACGGGATTGAGGAGGATGAGCAGGGCGGGGATCCCCGCGAGGAACTCGTGAGAAAGCTTCTCGAGTACCAGGCCTTCAAAGAAATCGCCCAAGAGCTCGAGTTTCTGGAAGGCGAACGGTCGAAAGTTTTCAAGCGCCAGCTCAGCGATTATATTTTTCAGGACCTGAGCGAAGACTCGGGCGGGGGCGCGGAGCTCGAAGGGTTTTCGAACAACCTTTACGACCTCCTTGAGGCTTTCTACAAGGTTCTCAAATCCGTCGCGAAGGAAAGTTTTCACGAAGTCTTTGAGCAGATCATCACGATCGAGGAAAAGATCGCCCAGATTAAAGACATTTTAGCCGCGAAAAGACAGGCGAATTTTCTGGAGCTTTTCAGGCCGGGCGCGAAGAAGAACGAAATCATCGTCACGTTTCTTGCGATTTTGGAGATCGTGAGGCAAAAGATTGCCCGTGTTCTCCAAAAAGGTGTTTTCGGCGAAATCATGATCGAGTCAACCGGGGTATAACCACACAACAGGAGAATCATGGAATCCAAAACGGCGATAGAGGAGATTCAGGAAAAGGCCGGAAACGGCGCCCGAAAAGCGATCAAGATGGATGAGGCGGCTTTTAAGTCCCTTCGAGAGGAGCTCGAAGAGAAGATTTTGGAGGAGCTTCCGAGCGACGGGCTTCGCTCACCTCAGGTGTCGGTCCGGATCGAGAAAATCGAGGAGATTTTTGAAGGGAACGAGAATCAGACGAAGCGGATCGTGGAAGCGCTTCTTTTCGCGAGTTCGAAGCCGCTGACCGTCAATGAGATCAAAAAAGTCCTTCGAGGGATCCGACCGGCCCAGATCGAGAAAGTGATTTTGGAATTGAAGGAAGAGTATGTGCGGGACGGGAGGAGTTTCAAAATCCAGGAAGTCGCCGGAGGCTATGAAATCAGCAGCGATCCCAAGTACGCGCCGTGGATCATGAAATTGGAACTTCATAAACGCGCCCGTCAGGCCAGCCAGTCCGCTTTGGAGACCTTGGCGATTCTTGCCTACAAACAACCTGCGACGAGGCAGGAGATCGAGGATCTCCGGGGCGTGGACATTACGGGCGTGATCGCGACGCTTCTTGAAAAAGGTTTGATCCGTATCGTCGGGAGAAAGGAAGTCCCGGGGCGTCCTTTTCTGTACGGGACGACGGAGAAATTTCTGGAGCATTTCGGCTTGAAGGCCTTGACGGATCTCCCGGAGATTCAGGAAGTGCGGAATTTGGTTGAAAAAGCGGTTCCCCGCGAAAAACTTCTGGGAACTCATGAGGGGAAAACGGTGGAGATGAATGCCGGGGAAGAGGGGGCTTGTGTCCCGGGAAATTCCGGTCCGGCGGCCGGCGACATTTTGACGGAACGGGAAGCGGGTGAAGGAGACATAACTTCCGAAGCGGGAGATCGGGAAGAAAATTCTGCGAATAAAAATGAGGGGACGACGGAAGAAAGTTTTTCTCCGGAGGAATCTTCCATTGAAGTTTCCGGAGACCCGTTGCTGGATCAAAAAATCGAAGACGAAGCGAGTGAAGATTATGACAGAGAAACATCCGAAGAAACCGCAGGACCTTCTGAAGGGGATTCGGCAGAAGATCGACAGGCTGGATGACGAGATCGTAAGCCTGCTGAATCAGCGCACGCAGTATGCCCTTGAGATCGGGAAGGTGAAGGCCGAGAAGGGAAGCGAGACCTATGCGCCCGACCGCGAAAGCGAAGTTTATTACCGCCTGAGCCAGCTTTCGAGTAAATATCTCCCGCCCGAAGCCCTGAAGGCCATTTATCGCGAGGTGATGTCCGCGACTCTGGCGCTGGAGAGGCCCCTGAAAATCGCCTATCTCGGGCCGGAAGCGACTTTTACTCATCTGGCCTCGTTGTCCAAGTTCGGGTCCAGCGTGGGATACACGTCCTGCGCGAGCATTTCCGACGTATTTACCGAAGTGGAAAAAAAGCAGGCGGACTACGGTGTGGTGCCGATCGAAAATTCCACGGAAGGCGCGGTCAGCCATACGCTGGATATGTTCATCGATTCGGATCTCAAGATCTGTTCGGAAATTATTTTTGACATCTCGCACTGCCTGATGTCGAATTCCCAGCTTTCCTATATCAAGCGGATTTATTCGAAACCCGAAGTGTTCGGCCAGTGTCGGCGCTGGCTTGAGATGCATCTTCCGAGGGTGGAGCTTCTGGACACGGCCTCGACGACACTCGCGGCAAAACGGGCCAGCCAGGAGGACGGGTCGGCGGCCATTGCCTCCAAATTAGCGGCCACGGTTTACAATCTGAAGCTGATCGCGGAAGGCATTGAGGATTCGTCCCACAACCGGACGAGATTTCTGGTTATCGGGAAGCAATTCCCCAAAGCGACGGGAAAGGACAAAACCTCGATTGTGGTCTCGATCAAAGACCGCATGGGGGCTTTGGCGGATCTGCTGGAACCGACCCGGGCGCATAAGCTGAATATGACCAAAATCGAATCCCGTCCGTCGAAGAAGAAGGCCTGGGATTATTATTTTTTCATCGATTTGGAAGGGCATATCGAGGACCCGAACGTGAAATCCGCGATTCATGAAATGGAAGAACGGGTGCGGTTTCTCAAAGTCCTGGGTTCTTATCCCGCGTTGAGAGAAAAGTAACTTTTCTTTTAAGCCCGCCTCGAATAGAATACTCGGAAAACCGAATCGGAAGATGGAACATGAAAAATATTTCCAAACCCTATATTGACCAAATCACTCCCTATGTGCCCGGAAAACCCATTGAGGAAGTCAAGCGGGAGCTCGGGCTGAGGCGGGTGATCAAACTGGCCTCCAATGAAAATCCCCTCGGGACTTCCCGGAAAGTGCGGAGGGCGATCGAAGATTTCGCGGATCAGGTCCATTTGTATCCCGACGGTGCCTGTTTTGAATTGCGAAAAACGCTGGCTAGCCGCCTGGGAGTTCGGGAGAAGGAGATCATCTTCGGAAACGGATCCGACGAATTGATCGATCTTTTGGTGAAAGGCTTTGTCCGCGAAGGCGATAAGGTGATTTCGTCCGAGAAAAGTTTTCTGGAATACGAGCTGGTCAGCCGGGTGGGAGGCGCGGATTTCACGGAAATCCCGATGCAGGATTTCCGCTTCGACCTCAAGGCGATTTCCGCGGCGATTGACGCTAAGACGAAAATCGTCTTCATTGCGAATCCCAATAATCCGACGGGAACTTACGTGAGCCGGCCGGAATTGGACGAATTTCTCGATTCGGTGCCGCAAAACGTGCTGATCTGCCTGGATGAGGCCTACGATGATTTTGTGGAGGCGGAGGATTTCCCCGACAGCCTGTTTTACGTCAAACTCGAGCGGCCGAACGTGATTGTGCTCCGCACGTTTTCAAAATCTTACGGGCTTGCGGGATTGCGGATCGGCTACGGGATCGCCTGCGCGGCTCTGATCGAATACCTTGGGAAAGTCCGGCAGCCGTTTAACGTCAACAGTCTCGCCCAATACGCGGCATTGGCGGCCCTGGACGATGAAGATTATCTGAATAAAACGAAGCGGGTGGTCAGCGAGGGGAGAGACTATCTCTACCGGAAACTGGACCGCCTGAAAGTGAAATACATTCCGAGCCAGGCAAATTTTATTCTGATCGACGCGGAATACAATGCCGATAACGTATTTCAGGCCTTGCTGCGCCGGGGAATCGTCGTGCGGTCGATGAGGGCTTACGGGCTCAAAGATTATATCCGGGTCAGCGTAGGATTGGGCCGCGAAAACCGGTGTTTTGTCCGGGAATTTAAGCGGCTGATCCGGCAGATCCGTAAGGGTAGGCCGATTCTTCAGGACGAGTCCCTGAAGGGCGATATCCTTCCGAACGAATAAGTTTCAAGGAGGAGACTTTCGATGATTATCGTCATGAGACAAAACGCCACTCCCGAGGAAATCAACCATATCGTCGGCAAGATCGGGGAAATGGGACTGCGCCCGAATGTTTCCCGGGGAGTGGAGCGCACCGTGATCGGAGTGATCGGGGACGAAGAAAAAATCCGGGTCAAGCCCCTTGAAGTGTTTCCCGGGGTCGAAAAAGTCATTGAAGTTCTGAAACCTTATAAACTCGTCAGCCGGGAATTCAATCCTCACGACACGGTCCTGGATTTCGGTAACGGCGTGAAAATCGGCGGGAAGAAAATCGTCTTGATGGCCGGTCCCTGCTCGGTCGAAGACCGGGACATGCTTTACCGGATCGGCAGGGAGGTGAAGCAGGCCGGAGCGAGTTTCCTCCGGGGGGGGGCTTTTAAGCCGAGGACTTCCCCGTATGTCTTTCAGGGGTTGGGCGAGGAGGGACTGAAGTATCTGCGGGAGGTCGGCGATGAACTCGGGCTTCTGGTGGTCACGGAGGTGATGGACACCCGGCATGTGGAACTGGTCGCCCGCTACGCGGATATGCTTCAAATCGGCGCGCGCAATATGCAGAACTTTGAACTCCTGAAAGAGGTCGGGATGATCAAGAAGCCGGTTCTACTGAAGCGCGGCCTGAGCGCGACGATCAGTGAATGGCTTCTTTCCGCGGAATACATCTTGTCCAAAGGGAATTTTAAGGTTGTGCTGTGCGAAAGAGGGATTCGGACGTTTGAAACCATGACGCGGAACACACTGGATATTAACGCGGTCCCGGTCGTGAAGGAGCAGACGCACCTTCCCGTGATGGTCGATCCTTCTCACGCGACGGGAAAATGGCAGTATGTGATTCCAACGGCGAAAGCTTCGATCGCGGCGGGAGCGGACGGACTGATGGTGGAAGTCCATCACGATCCGGAAGAAGCGGTCAGCGACGGGCCTCAATCGCTCCTGCCGAGGACATTTGCCCGGATGATGAAAGAACTGGCGCCGGTGTGTCAGGCGGTTAACCGAGAGGTTTGACGGATGAGATTTAAAAAAGTAACCATTGTCGGGATCGGGCTAATCGGGGGCTCGCTGGGGTTGGCGTTGAGGAAGAAATTTCCCGGCATTGAAGTGATCGGCCTGAGCCGGTCTCTTCAAAAAATCGCCCGGGCGAAGAAAAAAGGCCTTATCGATTGGGGGAGCCGAGATCCCCGGAAAGCTTTTTCGAATGCGGACCTGATTGTGATCGCAACGCCGGTTTCCCTGATTTTTCAATGGATCCGTGAAGCCGAAAAATGGGCAAAGCCCGGAACGGTTGTGACGGACGTCGGAAGCACCAAAGGGGAGATTGTCCGTCGGGCGGAGCGGGAGAAATTCAGGAATATCCGTTTCGTGGGGTCTCACCCCATGGCGGGCTCTCATGAATCAGGGATGGAATTCGCGGAGAAGGATCTTTTTAAAGGATCTCTTGTTTTTGTGGCGAAGACCCGGCAGACGGATTCCGGCGCATTGAAGGCGATGATTGTGTTTTGGAAGAAGATTTGCGGGAAAGTAATTGTTCTGGATCCCGTTAAACATGACAGGATTGTTGCGGATATCAGCCATATCCCGCATGCGCTTGCGTCTCTCCTGGTGCAAAACGTTCCGAGCCGTTCCCTGCCGTTTGCGTCTTCCGGTTTTCTGGATACGACCCGCGTCGCACAGGGGGATCCCCGCCTATGGACGGACATTTTTCGCACGAATAAAACCTCAATTTTGAGAGGGCTTTCGATCTACCGGAAGGCTTTGGACCGGTTTGCTGCCGGCCTTCGGAGCAGGCAGGAGGGGATTCTTTACCGGTTTCTTGCGAAGTCCTCGAAAATCCGCAGGGATTGGAAGTCTTTTTAATTCAGCCGGTTCCGATAAAATCTTCATTTTTGCCTTTTCAAATCGCCGAAGTATGTTATAATTCCGACATGCAGCTGTGAGAAGTTCGGCGGGATACGAAAGAAAAGGCCGGACTAATTCACCCTCGCAGTAAAATCCTACAGAAAGCGTTTCTAAGTTTCCGAAAGAGTTCTGGGGTCGATACCGATATGCAATTATATTCCCAAGGAGGTTTCACAAAAAACAACCATGATTCTAAAAGAGAAGCAAACAGAGGCACGAACAAAAGCGGAGTACGAACCCAATTTGTCTTTGGAGAGCGAACCCATGACTGATTTCAGCAAGCTTTATGCGGAAACCATCAAGAGTTTCGCCGAAGGCGAAATCGTCAAGGGGAAAGTGGTATCCATTTCGGGGAAGGAAGCGTTGGTGGATATCGGGTACAAGTCCGAGGGGCTTTTGAACCTGGACGAATTGCCGGATCCTTCGGCCATCAAGGTCGGGGATGAGATCGAAGTTTTGTTTGAGTACCACGAAGACGAAGAAGGGATGGTCATCGTTTCCAAGCGGAAAGCCGACCGGCAGAGATGCTGGAATAAAATCCTTTCGACGACGAGCGAAGGCAGCATCGTGGAAGGGAGAATCTGCAAGCGGGTCCCCGGCGGATTCATGGTGGATATCGGCATGGAGGCCTTTCTGCCCGCTTCTCTTGTAGACCTGAGACCGACGAGGAATCTCGATCAGTTCTCGGGATTGGTTTCCAAATTCAAGATCGTCAAGATCAATCCCAAACGGAAAAACATCGTCCTTTCGAGAAAAGATTATCTTGAACTCGAGAAAGACGAGCTTCGGGCGAAGAAACTCGGCGAGCTGAAAGAAGGCGCCGTGGTGAAAGGCCGGGTCAAGAACATTACCGATTTCGGGGTGTTTATCGATCTGTCCGGCGTGGACGGACTCCTTCATATCACCGACATGAGCTGGGGCCGCATCAATCACCCGTCCGAGCTGGTCAAGATCGGGGATGAAATCGAAGTGATGGTGACCGCGTTTGACAAAGAGACGCAGAGAATTTCTCTGGGAATGAAACAGCTGGCGCAGGATCCGTGGCATCAGGCGGACGTGAAATATCCCGCCAATTCCCGCATCAAAGGCAAAGTGGTCAATCTGCTTCCGTACGGCGCGTTCGTCGAACTGGAGAAGGGGATCGAAGGACTGGTCCATGTGAGCGAGCTTTCCTGGACGAAGCGTTTTCATCACCCCTCGGAAGTTTTGTCGCTGGGGCAGGAAGTGGAAGCGGTCGTTCTTTCGGTCGACAAGGACAGCCGCAAGATTGCCCTGGGGATCAAACAGCTTGAGGGAAGTCCCTGGGATGACGTGGACACCCGCTATCCGGTCGGGAGCGTGATCGAAGGGAAAGTCAAGAATCTCGCGGAATACGGCGCGTTTGTCGAGATTGAGCCGGGGCTGGGGGGGCTGATCCATATCTCCGATATGTCCTGGACCAAACGCGTGAATCATCCCCAGGAGTTTTTGAAGAAAGGGGATACGGTTCGAGCCAAGATTCTCGCGATCGATTCTCAGGCGAAAAAGATCTCACTCGGGATGAAGCAGTTGGAAGAGGACCCGTGGAAAGAGCTGACCAAGAATTTCAAGGAAGGAATGGTCCTGAACGGAAAGGTGACCAAGCTCGTCAATTTCGGGGTATTCGTGGAAATTGCCGAAGGGGTGGAAGGGCTTGTGCATATTTCGGAGATCCCGGACCGGGAAAAGAAAAACTTTCAGGAGCTTTTCAAAGTCGGGGAGGAGCGAAAGGTAAAGATCCTGCGCATCGAAGACGATGCCCGCAAGATCGCCCTGAGTTTTAAAGCCCGCTGATTTTAATTTTTAACCAAAAGCCCATCTTCAATCTTATTTTAAGAAAGAAGATGGGCTTTTTTGGTTTTTATACTAAAATATCCCCGAACTGAACTTTCCGGAAGAGGCGCGGAGAGGACCGGGACGCAAAGTCTCGGAAATGGAAACTCTGATTTTTGCGGCTTAATTGATAACAATTGGTTATGCAGAAAAATCGCAGCATAAAAGACGAATTGAAAATTTTTCAGGAAGGCCTTGCCGAACTGATTAGTCCCGATGAGCTCGAAAAAAAGCTTTCCTCATCCCGGGAAAAAGGGGCCCCTTTACGGATTAAATACGGAGCGGATCCGACTTCGAAGGATTTGCATCTCGGGCACACGGTGCCCTTAAGAAAACTCCGGTCTCTCCAGGACCTCGGGCATCGGGTGATTTTTATCGTCGGAGATTTCACGGCCCGGATCGGAGATCCGACTCAGCAGACCGAAACGCGGAAAATGCTTTCTCCCGCCGAAGTGGAAGCCAACGCGGCGACTTATCAGGAACAGGTCTTCCGCATCCTGAACCGGAGTCAGACCGAGGTTGTTTACAATTCCAAATGGTTTGATGCGATGCGTCCGCAGGATTTCCTTGCCCTGGCCGCGAAATACACGGTGGCTCGCCTGCTGGAACGGGATGATTTCCAGAAACGGTTTCAGGAAAATCGGCCCATCGCGCTTGTGGAATTCCTTTATCCTCTTTTTCAGGGCTACGATTCCGTTGTGGTCCGGTCCGATATCGAGCTGGGAGGAACGGATCAGAAATTTAATCTCTTGGTCGGGCGTGATTTCCAGCGGGCGTATGGGCAGGAACCTCAGGTGGTGATGACGCTCCCGATTATCGAAGGGACGGACGGGGTCCAGAAGATGTCAAAGAGCCTCGGGAACGCGGTCGGGATTCAGGACGCGCCGGACGAAATATTCGGGAAGATCATGTCGATTCCCGATGCCCTGATGCTGCGCTATTTCCGTTATCTGACGGAAGACGGTTCTGCCAAGGCGGCTGCGTTTGAGAAGGAATTGAAGGACGGGAAAATCCACCCGAGAGATTTGAAGGTAAGGCTTGCCAAAGAGATTGTAACTCTATATCATAATTCTGAAGCTGCTGAAAATGCCCGCCGGGCGTTCGATAAGGTGTTTCGAGAAAAGGAAATTCCCGACAATATCCCGGAAGTGACTGTTCCGAAGGATTTACTTGAGGGCGGAAAGATGGAGACATTGGCACTTTTGGTGAGAGCGGGGCTTGCGTCAAGCCGGTCCGAAGCGAGGCGGCAGATTGAGCAGGGATCGGTCCGGGTGAATCAGCAGAAAATTGATTTGGAACGGACGGCCATTGCGCTGGACGGGGAAGTCGTGATCCAGTGCGGGAAGAGGAAGTTTGCCAGAATTCGTCCGTCGTAACTTAGTCGGATATTGAGCGAGGCGTTTTTTGATGATCGAAGTTCATGATCTAGCCAAATCATTCGGAAAAATCCGTGCGGTAGACGGATTGACGTTTAATGTGCAGGAAGGCGAGATTGTGGGCCTTTTGGGGCCGAACGGGGCCGGAAAAACTACGGCCATGAGAATTCTGACCGGTTTCTTGACTCCTACGGAAGGAACGGTCCGGATCAACGGCCTGGACATGCTGAAATTTCCCCGAAAAGTTCAATCGATCCTCGGATATCTTCCCGAAGATGTTCCCCTTTATAAGGACATGACGGTGGAAAGTTTTCTGAAGTTTGTGGTCCGCATGAAGGGGCTTCCGATAAGGAAAAGGCGGGATGCGATCGGCGAGGCCGTCGAGCTTTGTAAACTTGAGGATGTCCGGAAGCGGATTATCGGTAAACTTTCCAAAGGTTACCGGCAGCGGGTGGGGCTGGCTCAGGCGCTGATCGGCCGGCCCAAAGTGCTGATCCTGGACGAGCCGACGTCGGGGCTTGATCCCAGGCAGATCAACGAAATCCGGCAGTTGATCCGGAATCTGAAAGGGAAGCAGACGATTCTGCTTTCCACCCATATTCTTCCCGAAGCCAGCATGGTTTCTGACCGGGTCCTGATCATCAATAAAGGCAAGTTGGTCGCGACCGGTACACCGAAAGAGCTTGCGGACCGGCTTTGCTCGGGGCAGGAACTTTTTGTCACGGTTCGGCCTTCGGGGAAACTTCTGGCGCCGCTGGTGGATAAAGTCCCGGGGGTTTTGAGCATTCAGCGAATGAGCGTCGGGGACGACGGGGTGGAACGCTATAAAATCATTTCGGACAAGTCTCAGGACGTCCGCTCCGGGATCGCGCGGGCGCTGGTGGCCGAAGGCGTGGATTTGGTGGAGCTCCGCAGCGAGGCGATGAGTCTGGAAGACGTTTTTCTGAAGCTGGTAACGCAGGAAGACCCTTTTGCGGCGGCCGAAGCGGAATCTTCCCGGGGAGGAAACTGATGTCCCGCGTATTCGCGATTTTCTCGAAAGACGTGAAGTCCTACTTCTTCTCGATCACGGCTTACATCGTGATCACGATCTTTCTCACGCTTTCGGGCTTTTTCTTTTCAACAGCCATGAGTTATTTCAGCCTTTATTCGTTTCAGGCGTCGAGCCAGCCGTATCTGAGCACGGAAGGGTTGAATCTGACGGACGCGGTCCTGGGGAACCTGTTTTTCAATATCTGCGTCATCCTGCTTCTGATGATTCCCGTGCTGACGATGCGACTGATGGCCGAGGAACAAAAAGAAGGGACGCTGGAGCTTTTGCTGACCTATCCGGTGAATGAGAAGGAAGTGGTTCTCGGAAAATTTCTCGCGGCCGGATTTGTTTTTGCCGTCATGCTCCTTCCGACGATGACGCACCTTTTTCTGCTGCGCTGGCTGGGCGGGACGTTCGAATGGGGCGTCGTGGCCTCGGGCGGGATCGGACTTTTCCTGATGGGGATGGCTTTTATCTCGTTCGGGATCTTTTCGTCGTCGCTTTCCGAGAATCAAATCATCGGGGCCGTCATTTCGTTCGGATTTTTGCTGCTGCTTTGGATGCTGGCGTGGGTTTCCCAGTTTGTTCCGCCGGCGTTTGCGGGACTGGCCGGCGAATTTTCCCTGATCCGGCATGTGGAGGATTTCTTCAAAGGAATCGTGGAGGTCAAAAATATCGTTTATTACCTGCTGTTCACGTTTTTCTTCTTTTTGCTGACGGTTTGGAGGCTTGAGGCGAGAAAATGGGTAAGATAAGGCACGCGTTCTGGGCCCGTCTGAATTTTGGGACGGCCGCCTTGCTTTTGCTGGCGCTTTTTATCCTGGTCTATCTGGTCCTCTTGCGCTATGACGCCCGCTATGACTGGACGAAAGACCGGATCTTCACGTTGTCGCCCAAGACCGTCGAAGTTCTGAAGGACCTGGGGGCCGAGCCGATTACCGTCAAGGCTTTTTTCAAGGAAGACCAGCCCGGCCGGGAAGAACTCGAGGATTTGCTGAAGATGTACGCGAATGCCAATTCCCGATTTCGATACGAATTTCTGGACCCCGACCGTTATCCCGGACAGAGCAAAATTTACAACGTGGACGAGTACGGGACGATTGTGATCGAACGGAAGGACCGGCGCGAACGGGTCCGGGATATCACGGAAGAAGATCTGACGAACGCCCTTTTGAAATTGACCGAAGCCCGGCAGAAAACAATTTGCTTTACCAAGGGACACGGCGAGAGGAAGCTGGAGGATACGAGCGCAACGGGGTACGGCCATTTTTACGGGAAACTGGGGACCGAAAATTACATCGTACAGGAAGTCCTCCTTTCGAGGGAAGCGATTCCTCCCGAGGCGGACCTGGTCGTGGTGGCGGGGCCCCAAAGCGATTTCCTTCCCGAAGAGATGCAGCCTCTTCGGCAATATTTGGAGAAAGGGGGGGGGCTCCTTTTGCTTCTGGATCCGCCGGATGCGCCGCTTGAGCAGTTTACGAAATGGCTGAAAGAATACGGGATTATTCTGGGCCATGACGTGATCATCGACAAGTTGAGCCGGGTTTTCGGGGGGGATTATCTGATTCCCATCGTGACCCAGTACGGAGACCATGCGATCACGCAGAATTTTAACGTGGCGTCGTTTTTGCCGTATGCCTGTTCCGTCACGGCGGTCAAAGAAGTTCCGGAAGGCTACCGCGTAACGGAATTGGCCTTTACGAGCCAGGGGAGCTGGGCGGAACGGGATTGGGCGCAGATCAAGGGGGGCGAAGTGACGTTCGATGAGACGGATCTCGCCGGACCGATCGCGCTTTCGGCGGTGGTTGAGAAAAAAGACTCGAAAATGAAGCTGGTGGTTTTCGGGGATTCCGATTTTGCCGATAATGCGCATTTTTACCTTTCCGGGAACAAGGACCTTATTTTGAATTCGGTGGCATGGGCCGCGGGTGAGGAGAAATTAGTGACGATCCGGGGCAAGGGACGGGAGTCCGCCCCGCTGATTTTGTCGGCCCGCCAGCAGAAAATTCTTTTTATCGTGCCGGTAATTGCCCTCCCGCTGCTGTCTTTCGGGACGGGGCTTGCCGTGCTTTTGTTCCGGAAAAGATATTCATGAGCCGTGAAACGGACAGAAGGTTTCCTGCCTTCCGGGAATCCGGAATGAATTCCGTCGGTAACCGGTCGAACAAAATGTTCTGAGGAGAAATAACCATGTGGCGTTGGGGGCGAATCCTTTTTTTGATTTTTGGGGTTCTCTGCCTGGGGGTCTATTATCTTTACGTCGACTTCCAGGGCAAGGAAAAGACCGCCGAAAAGATCGATTCCAAAAGGATTTTGACGCTGAGCGAAGGGCAGACGGTGGTCGGGCTTGAACTGACAAACCGGGAAGGAGAGATCCTGGAACTTTCGCGGGAGAACGGCCGGTGGTGGCTTGTGAAACCGATCCGCTATCCGGCGGATGACTTGATCGCCGACGGGTTGATCGCCGCGCTCACGACGACGACGTGGAGCCGGAGTTTTTCGGTGGAAAGCGTGAATCTGAAAGAAGCGGGGCTTCGGGATCCGGTTCAGCGGGTGGGAGTGGTCCTGAATTCGGAAGGGGCTCCGAAGCGCTATTTGTTCATCGGGGAGGAATCGAAGGCCGGGCGGATGAATTACGTCATGTGGGGGGATGGAACCGAAGTGTTTCTGGTCCACGATCAGTTCGCGAAGGCTTTGGATAAAAACCTTTTTTCCCTGCGGAAGAAACGGATCTTCGACTTTTTCAAAGAGGACCTTCATTCCATTCAGCTGGTTCTGGACAATAAGGACCTGACGCTGGTGAAACAGGGAGGACAGTGGTTTCGCGTCTGGAGGGAGGCGTCCGTTCAGAACCGGAATCAGGTCGAAGGGCTTTGGCAACAATGCGAGGGATTTTACGTTAAGGCGTTTCTGGACCAGTTGAATCCCGAAAATCCCGATTTGGGACTTCATTCTCCCAAGAGTTTTATATCGATCACCGACACGAAAGGGGAGACGACGACTCTTTGGCTGGGTGCCGAAAACAAGGAGAACGAGGGGTTCTACGCTTTGAAGGACGGGGAAAAGGCGGTGCTTTTAATCCCGGAATCGGCCCGGAAACAGGTTTCCGAAGCGGTTGCGTCTTTTGGGGCTTTGCCGCTCGCGTTATCGGAAGCGGAGGAATCTCAGTCGCCGGAAGCCGGAGAAAAGGACGTCACGGCAGCCTTGGGCGCCGAAGAAAACCCGGATCATCGGGAGGAGATTGAACCCGAAGAGAGGGATGTCGTTCTTGAACCCGCCGAGGAGATTGCGCCGGCAGAAACGTCGCCGGCCCAAACGGCCGTCGAAATCCCGGAAATCGGACGCGCGGAAACCGAAGAAGATCTTGCGATTCCGTTGGAGGCGGTTCAAATCCCTTCGTCCGGGGAAGGCGAAAAACCCGTTCCGGCGGAGACGGTTCAGCCTAAACCCGAAAAACCCGATTTAGAAAAAGAACCGGCCTCCCGAAAGCCTTCCGTGGTGACGGGACAAAACTGGCTCGCGGAGGCTCAGGGGATTCAGATGAAGAAGCTCGGGACCGAAGTCCGGCTTGCAAAAGGAAACGGCTGGAGTTTTGACGGGAGCACGGCGTCAAACGCGGAGAAATTAAATCAAACGGTCTCGGATTTTTTGAATTATTTTGACGGCATCAAACTTACGGAACGGGTGGATGAGAGCAAAAAACCCCGCGTCCCTTATGCCATCACGATCCGGTTTTTACAGCCGGACGGCACGGAACGGAAATATGTTTTTTACAAAGCGCGGGGGGAAATCCTTGCCGAGGCATCGGTACAAGAAGGGCTTTACCGGGTCCCGGCCGAGATTTGGGACAATTTGGAACGGTATTTCGGGGAGATCCTGACTTGCCGGAATTTCGGGGCATAGAGCGTTCGAAGATGACGGAAGAGGACAGACTTGCTATTTGAGAAGGGAAATACCATCGGTGAGAGGCTGGCCGCTATCCGGGAAGAAATTTCTCGGATAGCTTCATCGGCGGCGGGACGGGATTCGAACGGGCCTGAATTGATCGCGATCACGAAAAACGTTGAGGTCGGGAGAATTTTCGAAGCCTATCGGGCGGGCCAGCGGCATTTCGGGGAAAACCGGGTTCAGGAACTTTTGGAAAAACAGAATCAGCTTCCCCGGGATATTCAATGGCATTTCGTCGGCAGGCTTCAGACCAATAAAGTGAAGGCGATTTTGGGGAAAGTTTCCCTGATTCATTCGGTTGATAGCCTGCGTTTGGCCGAGGAGATTGAAAAACGCGCCGAACCGCTGAAAGAAAAAGTTTCCGTTTTGATTCAGGTCCGTACGACCGATGAAGAAACCAAACAGGGCGTTTTGCCGGAAGAACTTCCCGGGTTTTTAAAAACGGTTTCGAATTTTACCCGGCTGAAAGCGGCCGGGTTGATGACCATCGGTCCTCTGACGACGGAGGAGGACGCGATCCGGAAATCGTTCAGGGCTCTGAAATTATTGCTGGAAAAATGCCGTGCGGGAGGATTTGAAGGGCTTCGGTATCTTTCGATGGGAATGACCGAGGATTATCGTATTGCCGTGGAAGAAGGGGCGCATTTTCTGAGGATCGGACGAGCCATCTTCGGGGAAAGGAAGACGGTATGAGTTTTGGCCGGAAAATCGGTTTTCTCGGCTGCGGGAATATGGGGAGCGCGATTCTTGCGGGGGTGCTGAAAGCCCGCATCGCTTCGCCGCGGGAAATAGCGGTTTTCGACGTGGCAACCCGGAAATTGGCGGGGCTCCGGAGGCGTTTCCGGATTCAAGCGGCTTGCGGCGAAGAGGACTTGGCGCGGAAAAGCGATGTCCTGGTGCTGGCGGTGAAACCGCAGGAATTTGGGACGGTAGCCGACAAGGTGAAAAAATCCCTCAAGCCCGGAACCTGGGTCATCACCGTGCTGGCCGGGGTGCCGATCGGGAGGATTCGCTCGGCGCTGGGAAACCGGTTGTCCGTGGTGCGGGCGATGCCCAATCTCGGGGCTTTTGTGGGGGAGTCCATGACGGTCCTGACGGGCGGTAACGCGGGCCATCTGAAACTGGCCTCGAAAATTTTTTCCGGATGCGGGAAAGTCATCGAACTCCCGGAAAAATATTTCGATTTGGTAACGGCATTGAGCGGGAGCGGCCCCGCTTATTTTTTCTATCTGATGGAATTATTGGTTCGGGAAGGGAAACGCTACGGGCTTTCCCGTGAGGCGGCCCGCTTCTTGGCGGTCCAGACGGCAAAAGGGGCGGCGCTATTGGCCGGCCGGTCGGACGAAACTTTGGAAGCCTTGCGGCTGCGCGTGACTTCGAAAGGCGGTACGACCGAGAGCGCGCTGCGCGTGATGGAAACGAAAGGGATGCCCGGCATTTTGCGGGATGCCGTAAAAAGCGCCGTAAATCGTGCGCGGGAATTAGGGAGGAGATAAACCATGTTTATATTCGGACAGTTTTTTGCGTCATTGGCGCTTTTGTTCAGTATGATTTTCAAGATTTTGTATCTCATGATCGTGATCCGGATCCTTTTGTCCTGGATCCCGATCGATCCTTATAATGAGGTCGTGAAAGCCATTTACGCGATCACAGACCCGATCTTGGAGCCTTTGAGGAGATTGCCGCTTCAGGTGGGGGTGATCGATTTTTCGCCGATCCTGGCTTTTGTGATTCTGACTTTTTTGGACAGTTTTGTGGTCGGGGTCCTGAAGCGGTTGGCCGTTTTTTTCGGGGTCTGACGGTTTGATCTTCCGATGAAAAGAATTTCCGTTCGGGTCGTGCCTCGGGCTTCAAAATCGGAAGTCCGGGAGATCGGCCCCGAAAATTTCAAGGTGTATGTGACGGCGCCTCCGGTGGACGGGAAGGGGAATGAGGCGGTGATCGAATTGCTCGCCGAATATTTCAACACGGCGCGTTCCCGCGTCCGGGTCCTCCGGGGAGAGCGGGGCCGGGACAAAATTATCGAAATTCAATAACCAGACAGAATAGATAAGGCGGTCTGACATGATCAATAAGCGACTGATTTCGATGAATCGAATGATTACCGAGACCTGCGAATGGCTGCAGAAGAAAATTAAATTCCGTCCCGAAATCGGAATTATTCTGGGAACGGGTCTCGCGTCTGTTGCCGATAAAATCGAGAATCCCGTTTCATTCCTTTACGGGGACATCCCCCATTTTTGCGCTTCGACGGCCCCTTCTCACGCCGGCAAGCTGACGATCGGCA
>JAKQXH010000061.1 GCA_029561555.1 Candidatus Omnitrophota bacterium | reverse complement strand
ATCTGAAACTCCGGGATCAAAATAATATCGGCACCGCCCGCCAATCCTCCTTCCAGCGCAATCCACCCGGCATGACGCCCCATCACCTCCACCACAATCACGCGATTATGCGATTCCGCGGTGGTGTGCAGGCGATCGATGCAATCCATCACGATATTGGCCGCCGTGTCAAATCCGAACGTGTAATCCGTGGCATTCAAGTCATTGTCGATTGTTTTGGGCACCCCGACGATTTTCAGGCCTTCCTTATACAGCTTGGTCGCAACGCCGAGTGTGTCTTCTCCCCCGATCGCCACCATCGCCGTTAGGCCGTTTTTTTCGAAAGTTTCTTTAACTTTCGCCACATGCCCAGAATCCTTATAGGGATTTGTCCTGGAAGTCCCGAGTATCGTTCCGCCTTTCGGCAAAATCCCGGAAACCTGCTTGGAATCCAACGTGATTTTGTCGTTTTCAATCACGCCCTTCCACCCGTTCCGAAACCCGATCACTTGCCATCCTTCAACTTCGGCGCGTTTTACCACCGCCCGAATCACCGCGTTCAACCCCGGACAATCTCCCCCACCCGTTAACGTACCGATCACGTGCATGATTTCACCTCAAAGTTCTGAATTGTTGCTTCCCGCCCGTTATATCTATTTTCTCATCTGACCGGCAGCGGCAGGACAGGAAATACGGCCGCCTAGGACTTCTTTACGATGACGAAACCTTTACCGGATCCTCCGAACTTTCATCTCCGGCTTCATGTTCTTCCACTTTCAGGACTTCGACTTTCACATCAAACGGATATTCCAAACTCAGAATCCGGATCAATTTATGCCGAACCTCATCCTGGACTTCCCGGATAATATCAGGAATATTATGGCTCGACCATAAAATAAGGCGGAGGATGATATCCAACCGGGCATCCGCGAGTTCCGTCTTGACTTTGCAATCCTTGACTACCAAAAATTTTTTGACGGCTTTTCTGACGACATCTTCGATGGCCGTCAGCGAAATCGTAATGCGCCCCATCTGGCTTTGATACACCAATGCGTCGTCCTGACGCATCCGCTTGACCAGAAACCTTGCGAAAGCAAGCCCCACGCAAATAAATAAAATCCCCAAAATAAATGTCTGAACGGGGTTCCAAAACCCCTGATAAACCTGGCGGACCGCCGAAATCACGTTTTCCATCGAGGCAATTCGGAGCGACATGATCAGCAGCAGACTTCCGATGGTCAGATAAACCAATACCGAAAAAACATGGATAAAAAAATGGACAACCTTCATGAATCGCCTCAGGCCTCTACGATTTTTTCGCTCTTCAGGAGTTTGTCGACGAAATTCGTGCCGATCTTCCCCCGGAGAAAAGCCGGACTCGAAATAATCTTTCTCTGAAACGCGGCGGTGGTCTTGATGGGTTTAATGTCAAACTCGTCCAGAGCCCGCAGCATCACGTTCGCCGCCTCCTGCCGATTCCGTCCCCAACCGATGATTTTTCCGATCATCGAGTCGTAATAAGGCGGGACCAGATAGCCGGCGTACGCATGAGAATCCACCCGAACATTCGGACCGCCCGGAAACGTCACGGTTTCAATCTTTCCGGGCGAAGGGATAAAATCATTCAGGGGATCTTCCGCGTTAATCCGGCACTCAATCGCGGAATAACGGAATTGGACCTCATCCTGCGTACAGGCAAGCTTCTCCCCCTGCGCGATCCGGATCTGCTCCTTGACCAAATCAATTCCCGTCGCCATCTCCGTGACGGGGTGCTCCACCTGAAGGCGGGTATTCATTTCAATGAAATAGAATTCTTCCTTTTCGTCCACCAGAAATTCGATAGTGCCCAGATTTTCATAATTGACGGACTTCGCGGCTTTTATCGCGGATTCACAAATCTTCTGCCGTAGTTTCTTGGAAAGGGACGGCGCAGGCGTTTCCTCAATCAGTTTCTGATGCCTCCTCTGAATCGAACAGTCCCGTTCGCCGAGGTGAACGATGTGCCCGTGGCTGTCTGCCATGATCTGAACTTCAATGTGCCGGGGATTTTCGATGTATTTTTCGATATAGACTTCCGGGTCTCCGAATGCCGCCTCCGCTTCGGTTCTCGCCGTCATGAAAGCGCTGATCAACTTGCCGTCATTGTGGGCGATCTTCATTCCCTTGCCGCCTCCGCCCGCTTTCGCCTTGATAATGACCGGATATCCCAACTTCTTGGCCACTTTCAGAGCTTCTTCCTGACTGCTGATAGCCGCTTTGCTGCCCGGGACCAGCGGAAGCCCGACCTTTCGAACCGTTTCCCTTGCAAGCGCCTTGTCTCCCATCAAGCGCATGCTCTCGGGACGGGGACCGATAAATTTGATCTGGCATGAATCGCAAATTTCCGCAAAATGCGGATTCTCGGCAAGAAATCCATAGCCGGGGTGTATCGCTTCCACGTCGGCGATCTCAGCCGCACTGATAATGCTGGGAATATTCAGATAACTTTCCGAGCTCTGCGCATTTCCGATACAGATCGCATCATGCGCCATCTTCACATGAAGAGAATCCCGGTCGGCTTTGGAATAAACCGCCACAGTCTGTATCCCCATTTCCCGGCAGGCACGGATAATTCTTACTGCAATTTCCCCTCGGTTGGCAATTAAGATTTTGCTAAACACAGCGCTCCTCGTGTCTTATTTACTGGCTTTCGTTGAAATCCGGCGAGTGCTTTCAAACTGCCCCTCTGACTCTTGACCGTTTATCAAGTAATCATCACGAAGCGCAGGTTTAAGCGACTTCAATTTTGAATAAGGGTTGATCAAATTCCACGGCCGTGCCGTTTTCCACCAAAATCTCCAGAATGGCCCCCGACACGTCGGATTTGATCTCATTCATCAGCTTCATGGCTTCGATGATGCACAAAACATCCCCCTGGGAAATCTTCTTTCCCTTCGTTACGTAAGGATCCTGATCCGGAGCGGGCGCCGCATAAAACGTTCCCACCATGGGGGACCGGACAATGTAGGCCTTTTCATTGACCTCCTCTTTGGGAGAAGCCGCCGGCACTTTGGCTTCATGTGCCGGAGCATAGGAAATCACCGGCTGAGGGATATGCTGTTTGATCACCTGGTCTTGATTTTTCTTGAGCCGGATCCGTTCCCCGTCTTTTTCTATTTCAAGTTCAACCAGGTCGTTATCTTTCATCAAACCGACCATTTCCTTCAGTTCTTTAAGATTCATTCTTTTGACTCCGATTTGATTACCGCTGGCTTAAATTGACTTCCATTCTATTTTCCGGGATTCATGACATTCTTCTGAAAACAAAGCGGGATTATTCTACTTGATGTCAGATCCCCTGTCAACGAAACGCCGGCCCAATCCCAACCTAAATCAGTGGAAAGAAAAGAGTTATGACGCTCTAGACCGGAAAAAGCGGGTCAAAGCCTGCAGGCCCAGTAAATAACTTTCTTTCCCAAACCCGGAAATCTGCCCCAAACAAGCAGGAGCCGTCAGTGAAAGGTGCCGAAAATCCTCCCTCTTTGCGATATTCGAGAGATGGACTTCCACTGCCGGTAGATTAGAAGCCATCAGAGCATCCCGTATCGCAACGCTGGTATGCGTATAAGCCGCCGGATTGATCAAAATCCCCTGAAAACGGCCGTTCGCCCTGCCGATTTGATCCACAATCTCGCCCTCATAGTTGGATTGAAGGATCTCGAGTTCAACACCCCATTGGCTGGCTTCCGCGTTCAGGGCCTTGTTGACTTCTTCCAAAGTCATGGTCCCGTAAACTTCGGGTTCCCGCTTCCCCAAAAGATTCAAGTTCGGTCCGTGGATAACCAGGATCCGGCACGCAACGCCCGCGCTTTTTTTATTGTTTCGAAGGTTTTTCGGCTTCATCGATCAGCATCACCGGAATACCGTCCCGGATCGGATATTTCAATCCGCATTCGGAATTGGTACAAATAATCCTGTCTCCTTCAAGACGGACATCTTTCTTGCAGGCGGGACAGGCCAAAATATCGAGCAATTCCTTATCGATCATGTTTCCTCCTCGGCTTTTTCAACTTCCTCTTTTACCGCCATTGCTTCCCGCACTATTTTATAGGAAAACCCCTCGCGGAAAAGATATAAAATTCCGCAAATAAATCCGACCCCGTAAACCAATGCGTCATATGCCAGGGAAAGAGCCAATGCCTTTTCCCGGGTGGTGAATCCGCTGAACAGATAGATAAACCCCGCTTCGCGCACTCCCAGTCCGTTGATGGAAGGCGCCATACTGAAAGCCGCCACGAGGGGAATCACGAAAAAAAAGTTTAGATAGGAGATATCCAAACGAAGGCTTCGGGCCAGAACAAAATTAACCGTGATAAAAATGACCTGCCCAACGATTGAAGCCAGGAAGACTTTCAAGAGAATTCTTTTATCTTCCCGATAGGCTTTAAAGTGATCGATCAAATGCAGGAGTCCGCTCCGAATTTTCTTTGCTGGAATCCCGATCGTAATTCGCTTGAGGCCCCCGGCAAAACGCCTGCTAAGCAACGGGAGAAAAAACAATACCGTCGCAACAAAGAAGAAAAGCACGATATTCCGGACCTGAGTCAATTCAGCGCGGTTGCTATAGTAAATCAGTGCCACCATCGCGATCGTCAGAAACCCAAGCCCCCCCGCCAAGCGGTCCAGGAAAATAGACGTAAAGGAAGCGAGCTTTTTTCCCGAACGCTTGTAGATATAAAAACCTTTTACGACATCCCCTCCGATTGCCGAGGGAAGGAACAGGCTGAAGAAAAAGCCGATCGCCGTAAAATAAACGAGAGACCACCAGGAAATGAGGATGTCCTGCGCCTTCAGGACCCATTTCAAGCGAAGGACCAGGATCATAAATGTGAACAGAAAAATCAAGACGGCCAGAGAGAACGTCGCCGCGTCAAAATCGCTTAAGATTTGTACAATCGATGGGATTTCCTTACGGAACAGAAAAAAAATGACGGCCAACCCGCCGAAACTGACCCCGAATTTCAAAAAGCCCCATATCCGTTGCTTCACTTCATCGCCTCCACATAGCGCATTTGAAGATCCGGAATCAAATGCGTCAGCAGAGCGTCTTCCTCCCGGGTAAGATTCCCCTTTGTTTTTTCTTTCAGCATGGCAAGAAGATCGATGATTTCATGCGCGGCTTCGAGATTGATCTCTTTCTTCTTAGAAACGGGGTCCTCAATCTGCCCCAAATGAATCAAAACCTGAATCGCAAAGGAATTGATAAAATTGGAAAAATTCAGTTCCAAACGGGGCGGGGTCTTTTCGGGCTCCTCCGTTTGTTTCTCTTTTTGAACAGAATTCTTCCAGGATTCGTCGACCTTCTTTTCGGAAAAATCGGTTTTCCCTTCTTGATCCATTGTATCCCTCCCCGAAATAGTTAAAAAAAAGAGGTTCCCAGCTCAAGTGGGGACTTAATTAGCCAGGAACCTCTACTAGGGTGAGTAGAGACTTGGAAGTCTCTAGGGCGATATTGATTATAGACCTGCCTCCTATCCGTGTCAAGGATTTGGGGTAAAAAATTTCGACTTATCACCGATCCCCGGCGACAGAATAAAATCCCGCTTCGCCCCGCTTAGTTTCTTCACTTATGCGTTACCCCCTAAAAAGAGATTTGCTGCAACTTATTAAAAATAAACAAATTGCCGTCTCGTTTCAAAGTCTCTGATTGAAAAACACGTAAGGTTCGCGTCAGAACGTCAGAAGATCATCAATTGAGATAATTCCCACCGCTTCGCGGGTTTCATCCAAAACCACTGCAAAAGATTGATGATTTTGCTGAAGTTTCAGAAAAGTCTTTTCCGCGGACAGATCTTCAAAGACAAACAAAGGCGCTTTCAGGAAGGACGTCAGGCTCCGGCTTTCATTTCGCTCGAAGAGAATATCAAACACATAAATCGCACCCACGATAATGGACGGAATTTCTTCATAGACCAGGATAAACGGCTTATTTGTCTTCCGGGCCAAATCTTTCAGGTCCCAGACATTTTTCGTGATTTCGATATGCGGCACATCCCGCAGGGGCGTCATCACCTCCCCGACCCGTATCCTCTCGAAATTCAGGATGATCTCCACCAGGCGTTTTTCCTCGTCTGAAATCACCCCCTGCCGCGTGCTTTCTTCGATCACATAAGTAAACTCTTCTTTGGTCACAAACGGGGTTTTCTTCTCGCTTCCCCCGATCCTCCTCAGGAGAAAGTCTCCGAATCCGATGAGAAAACGGCTGAGCGGACTCAGCAGGCGGTAGAAGAAATTCAAAACCGGCGCAATCTGATAAATCATCTGATTGGCGCGTTGCCGCCCGTAGGCCTTCGGAACGGTTTCCGCAAAAATAATCAGAAGCGGGGCCAAAGCCAGAGTAATCAGCCACTCGTTTTCAATCCCGAACGATTCCTTCGCAAAATAGGTTGCCAGCGCAACAACGGTAATGTTGACGAGATTATTGCAGATTAAAACGACCGCGAGAAAATTCCTCGGGTTCCGGTAGAAACCCTGCAAAATAAACGCTTCTCGCTTTTTCTCCCGAAGGCATTCCCGGAGTTTTAATTTATTCGAAGAGACAAACGCCATTTCGGAGGCCGAAAAAAGGGCCGAGAGAAAAAGACAAATGCCGATCACCAAAAGGGTTGACATCAGACCACCTTCTTCGCAAAAATCTTGGCAATGCGCTGCTTATCCAGTTCCCGCACCTCGAAAATAAAATGACCGATTTTAACCGCTTCCTTCAGCTTCGGAATCCTTCCGAGCTGCTCAAAAATAAATCCACCCAACGTCTCGGATCCTTCCGAAACAAACTCGGTCCCCATGATCTCATTGAAATCTTTAAGCAGAATCAATCCGTCCACCAGGCATTCGTCTTTCCCCGTCCGGGCCACTTTCTTTTCCTCCTGGGCGTACTCATCGTAAATTTCGCCGAAGATTTCTTCGAGGATATCTTCCAGAGTCACCAGGCCGGCCGTCCCGCCGTATTCATCCACACAAAGCGCACAGTGGACTTTGGTTTTTCTCATTTCGAACAATAGTTCATCGATTCTCTTGGTTTCCGGGACATGGTAGGGATCTCTCAATAATTGCCGGATGCTCCGTTCGGAATACAACATAACCTCCTGCGCAAAAATCACGCCCAAAATATTGTCCAGATTCTCCTGGTAAACCGGGATATGCGTGTAGTGATAATTCCGGAGCAGAAATTCAAGATCATCCCGGGATTGCTGGATATCAAAAGCGATCATTTCCGTCCGGGGAGTCATAATTTCGTTGACGCTCCGCTCCCCCAATTCAAAAAGCTTCGAGAGCCGCTTGGCTTCATCCTGGTCCAGCACGCCTTCTTCGGCTCCGATTTGAATCAGGGATTGCAGTTCCCGGTCTGAAATCCGGTCCGTCTCGCGGACTTTCTCCCGGACCAAGAATGACAGGGTCCAATCCGTAATCCAACGCACCGCCTCCCGGATCGGAAACAGAATTTTCGCGATGAAATGGAGGGCATATGCCATACCCGAGCTGATCCGTTCATTGTGCCGTACGGCAAGGGCTTTGGGAATAATCTCGCCGAAGATAATCAAAAGGACCGTAAACAGCGCGATCGCCACCCCGACTCCCAATTTCCCGAAAAAACGAATCGCAAGCAACGAAACCACCGCGCTCCCGAGAATATTCACAAGGTTATTGCCGATCAAAATGGTGATCAGCGTCCTCCGGGGCCGTTCGAGCAGATATTGAACGATTTTTCCTTTTTTGGGATGCGCCTGAAGGATTCGTCTCCGCTCGATGGGCGAAAGCGAAAAAATGGCTGTCTCGGCCGCCGAAAAAAAAGCGGATGCGATGAGCAGAATTAAAACGACAAAAATCTCATGCAGGGAAAGCATCAGAGGCCATTTCCTTTCCCGCCGGAGCTTCGGTAAAGACCTTTCTCCCGGATAAATGTTTCAACCTCACGGGGAACCCAGTGCCGGACGGACCGGCCGGCTTTCACGCTGGTTCTGATTTTGGAAGCGGATACCTTAAGCGAACGGATCGGAAGCCAAACAATCCCGGGAGGGACGCGCTCTTTCCGATAGCCGGGACGCCGGGCAATCACGAAACGGGCAAGCCTCATAATCCCCCGGACATCTCTCCAGGTATCGAGGATCGAAAGATTGTCACCCCCCGTCAGAAGAAAAAATTCGTGCTTGCCCGGAAACTTCCGCCGCAGTTGACGAAGGGTTTCGATGGTAAAGACCTTTCTTTTCTTCCGGATTTCCACGTCCAGGACTTTAAAGGAAGGATATTTCCTAACCGCCGCAAAAACCATCGCGTAACGAATCCCTGCCGGGGTGATTTTATCGGAAATCCCGGCTTTGTTAGGCGCCAGATAAGCCGGTACAAAGAAGACACGGTCCAGGAGAAGCTTCTTCCTCGCCTCTTCGGCCAGGCGAAGATGCCCCCGGTGAATCGGGTCAAATGTCCCGCCCAAGATTCCAATCCGCATACCCGTTCCGCCCTATTTCTTCGGTTGAATTTCAAGAAACCGGGGTGCAGGAATCTCTCCCCGGAAGATTCACTGTCTGAGCTGACCGTTTCCCTCAACTACATACTTGTACGACGTCAATCCTTCAAGCCCCATCGGTCCCCGGGCATGAATTTTGTCCGTCGAAATTCCGATCTCGGCCCCAAACCCATATTGGAAACCGTCCGAAAAACGGGTCGTGGTATTCACCATCACCGACGAAGAATCCACCAGCTGAACAAATCGTTCCGCATTTTTCGGGGTCCGGGTCACAATCGCGTCGGTATGCGCGGAACCATATTTCCGGATGTGACGGGCCGCTTCATCGACGCTTCGGACCACACGAACGGCAAGGATGTAATCCAGGTATTCCTCATACCAATCCCGCTCGGTTGCCTTTTTGGCTTCCGGAATAATGCGACAGGTCTCCGCACATCCCCGGATCTCGCATTTTACAGACTTCAGTTCCCGCACCAGTAAGGGCAGAAATTTTTTCGCAATCCCCCGATGCACCAAAAGCGTTTCCATGGAGTTGCAAACACTCGGGCGCTGACATTTGGCATTGAAGGCAATCTCCGTCGCCATCCGCATGTCTGCGGATCGGTCGACATACACATGGCAGACACCTTTGTAATGTTTGATCACAGGAATTCTCGCCGTCGCAACAACCCGACGGATCAGGGCTTCGCCGCCCCGCGGAATGGCCAGATTGACTTCCTCCTGCCGTTTGAGCAGCTCGTCCACAATTTCATAATCCAGGCGCTCGACAAGAATCACGCCGTCCGGAGAAACCCGGTTCGAGCGAAGCACTTTTCTGAAAAGGTTCGCAATTGCCTTATTGGAATAAAACGCCTCCCGTCCGCCCCTCAAAATAACGCTATTGCCGCTTTTGATGCAAAGCCCCGCACATTCCTGCGTGACATTCGGCCGGGCTTCATAAATGATCAGGATCACGCCCAGCGGCACGCGGACTTTTGAAATACGCAACCCGTTAGGTCGTTTCCATCTCTCGATTACTTCGCCCGCGGGATCCCGAAGTTTCGCAACCGCCTCAAGCGAAGCCGCCATATCTTCAATCCTTTTTTCATTTAGGGTCAGGCGGTCCAGTAGCGAAGAAGAAAGGCCCGCTTTCCGGCCGGCGAAAACATCCCTGGAATTCTCCTTCAAAAGAAAAGCTTTCTCCCTCCGCAGGGCCCCGGCGACTTGAAACAGGATCTTATTTTTAGCTTTCGCCGAAAGGTTAGCCATCTCAAAAGACGCTTGGCGCGCCCGTCCGGCGATCCCTTTTGCATATTGTTTGAAACGATTATTTGTCATTTTCCGCTTTCAAAAAAACCCCGATTCACACGATGACAAGATTGTCCCGGTGGATCACTTCGTCGTAATATTTATACCCTAAGGCTTTATGAATTTCCTGCGTCTTCAGCCCTTTAATTTTGTCCAGCTCTTCGAATGAATAATTCGTCAGCCCCCTGGCAATCAACACGCCGTCGGCATCCAAAACACGGACAATTGCGCCGATTCCGAACTCGCCGGAAATCCGGACAATTCCGGAAGGAAGAAGACTCTTGCCTCCTTCCGCGAGAGCTTTTCGGGCTCCGGCATCCACATGAATATCTCCGGATGTTTTCGAGAACGCAAGCCAGTTCTTCTTTTGGGCCCGCCGCTCCGGCACCCCGGAAAACCAGGTCCCCACGTCTTTGCCTTCCAGGATTTTGGCAAGGACATGCTCGTCCGATCCGTTTGCGACCACCATCGGAATTCCCGCCTGCATCAAGAAACGGGCGGCTTCCAGTTTGGTTTCCATCCCGCCGGTTGTTTTTTCACGTTTATTTTGAAACAGGTGTTTCCGGAGGTCCTGATGGATCTGATGCACGGTCTCCACTTTTTTGACCAATGTTTTGTCCCGCCGGTAGAATCCTTCGACGTCCGACAGAATGAGAAGCAAATCAGCTTCCACCAGTGAACCAACCAAAGCGGACAGCGTGTCATTATCCCCGAAACGGATCTCTTCGGTCGCGACGGTATCATTCTCATTCACAATCGGAAGGATTTTCATTCTCAAAAGCGTTTGAAGGGTGTTTCGCGCGTTCAAATAACGCTCCCGGTCTTCCACGCCGTCTCTCGTCAACAAAACCTGGGCAGTATGGAATCCCCGTTTCGCGAAAAACTCCTCATAAACACGCATGAGTTTCCCCTGTCCGACCGCAGCGCAGGCCTGCAGCTTAGGAAGCTCTTTCGGCCGCGTTTTCAGACCGAGAACATCCATGCCGCTTGCAATCGCGCCGGAACTGACGAGCACGATCTCACGGCCCATTTTCAAAGCCTCCAGAATCTGGACACAAAGTTTCTCGGCCCGTTCTTTGGAAAATTGGCCGCTACGATCCGTCAGAATGCTCGTCCCGACTTTCACGACGACGCGTCTTAGAATCTTCTGTTTATGCGTCACGATTCAAGCGCCTCAGCGCCTCCCTCATTAAGGCGTCCACTCCCTTTCCGCTCTGCGTTGAAATAAAAAAACACGGAACGGGAAATTCCGCTTTGTGATTTCTGAAAAATTCTTCGACCATCGGATCATCCTCTTTCGCGATCACCACCACATGGGGGATATTTGCGTATTCCGTATTGAACGCGGCAATTTCTTCGCGGAGATTATTATAATCCATCTCCGGATCAAAACCATCTTTTAAAGGCTCCAGCATCAAAAACACCAACCTGGCCCTCTCCAGGTGCTTCAGGAAATGATTTCCGAGCCCCTTCCCTTTCGAAGATCCCGGAATCAGTGCCGGCAATTCGCAAAGTGTCATTGTCTTGAAATCCGTCGTTTCATAAATGCCGAGGTGAGGCGCCTGGGTCGAAAACGGATAACTTTCGGCCTTCACCTTCGAGTGCGTCAGATACCTCAGCAGCGAGGATTTCCCGGAATTGGGTGCCCCCACAAAAACAATATCCGCGCTCAAGCGAACGCTCAGGGTGATATCCAGATTGCCGCCCCGCTCCCCTTCCGTCGCCTCCCGGCCGTAATGGGCATTTCCGGTCCCGCCTCTCCCGCCTTTCAGAACAACCACTTCTTCCTCATCGGAAACGAGATCCCGGATCAGAAGATTCTCCGGCTTGTTGAAAACAGTCGTGCCGCAGGGGACTCGAAGAATTAAATTTTTTCCGTCTCGGCCTTTTTTCTGATTGCTGCTCCCCTGATGCCCGGATTCCGCCTGATAATGTTTGTTTAGGATAAAAGGATAAAGGCTTGTGACATTTCGATCCGCACGGACGATGACATCCCCTCCTTTCCCTCCGTCTCCGCCGTTCGGAACCATTTTCCGGTCCGTTCTCCGGAAATAGCTCTCGCATCCTTTTCCGCCGCTACCCGCCCGGACTTGAACCGTCACTTCATCGATGAAAATCATAAAATCCCCGCCTTTACCCTTAAACCCTGAATTTTCCGGAAAAAGGATAACCGTTGACGAAAAGAGTCCTCGCCTGCCGGTAAAAATTGGAATAGAAAAACGGACGGAAATGAAGGGACTCTTACGGAATCATTCCCGCAATAAGAAAACGCGCAATGCTTGAAATGTTCCTGAAAAGAGTGAATCCTCAATTTAAAGGAAGGATATTCACAACACGGTTAGGATTGAACTGCACCTTTCCGTTGATCAACGCATAAAGCGTGTCGTCTTTCCCCATGCCCACATTCCGGCCGGGTTTAAAACGCGCGCCCCGCTGACGGAGAATAATGGCTCCCGCAAGGACCTTTTCTCCCCCGTAAGCCTTGATCCCCAAGCGCTGTGCGTTACTATCGCGCCCGTTACTGCAACTTCCCTGACTTTTTGTGTGTGCCATTTCAAAATCCCTTCAAACTTATTTCGGAAGCGTGATTTCCTTAACTTTAATCCTTGTCAGCAATTGACGAAACCCCCGCCGTTTGCGGTAGCTTTCACGGCGCCGGAATTTGAAGGCAAGCCCTTTCTTACCCTGAACATTATCCAAAACTTCGCAGAGAACCGAAGCGCCTTTAATGACCGGCTGTCCCACGGTTATTTTGTCTCCGTCCCCGATCAAAAGAACGTCGGTCAGAGTAATTTCTTTCCCTTTTTCAACGGTCAAATTCTCCGCTTCCAGAATATTTCCCGCTTCCAAACGGTATTGCTTATCCTTTGCTTTCACAATTGCATACATGATTTTCTAGTCCTCTCTTCAAAAAGAGGCGGTATTATATGAGACAATATCTTAAATGTCAATTTCCTTGATCGAATTTATTTAAAGTCACTGGGTCGGAAAAACTCTTCACAGTATCAATTATTTCAGATTGCCCCCCTCGATTTCAGAGCCGGGATTTTTCGCCGAACTTCGCAAATGATTTCGGAACCGAGAGTTGCGAAAACAATCTCTTCACTGTCTCGACCGGCTCTCGCCAAAATATCTCCCCAAGGTGAAACGATCATGCTGTTGCCGTGGCTTTTCATCCCCGTTCCGGGATCCTTTCCGGACTGAGCCGGCGCCAGTATATACAGCTGATTTTCAATGGCACGGGCCCTCAAAAGAGCTTCCCAATGTGCCCTGCCCGTATAGTCCGTAAAGTTCGAAGGAACAAAAATAGCGCAAACACCTCTCGCGGAAAGCTTTCGAAACAGCTCCGGAAACCGGAGGTCATAACAAATTGAAAACCCGAATGGAATCCCGGACAGGCGGCATGCCTTTACTTCTCTGCCGGGCAAAATATACCGTGCCTCAGAAGCTTTCAACGAACCGGATCCCGCCAATTCAAAAAGATGTATTTTGCGGTAAAAAGCGGCCAGTCGTCCTTCTTTTGAAATCAAAACGGAAGTATTGTAAAAACGGTCCGGGCGGTTGCTTTTCTCCAGAAAGCTCCCTAGAAGAATAGACACCTTCTCTTCTTTCGCCAACGCCCGGAAACTACGTATCCAACGGCCGGATAAAGATTCGGCATTCGCGGCAATCCGTTTTTTCGCCCCCCGGAAATTAAACACCTCCGGCAAACAAACCAATTCCGCTCCGTCTTTGCGTGCATTCCGGATCATCGCGGTGGCCTTCGCGCAATTCTTCAGAGCATCCTCGCCCGAATTCATCTGAATGCAGGCAATTTTAAGCGTCCATCGTTTCATTCTGATCTCCCGGATAATTTTGCCGTTGTTTTCCCCTTCGGCACAAAAAAAGAGAAATCCCCTTCGCTAAAAATCGGATACGGGTCTGACCCGTGGCATGCGCGGCAGATAAGTCGTCAGAAAGCGAGACCGTTTTTTTTCAAAAACTCAATATCTTTTTTGGAAAGCTCGAATTTAAGCTCGTTTTCTTCGGAAAGAGGTTCGTCCTCCCCGCCTTCCTGGAGTTCAAATTCCAAATCCGCCAAATCTTCCTCGCTCATCGGCAGGAAGTTAAAGAAACAGAGATTGAGATTGACGTTCTTTTTGTCCAAATAACCGGCGAGATCTTGTTTCCCGATCTTTTGGGATTTCAATAGCTTTTTGAGTACCAGCATAAGTTCCTGAATATGCTTATCGAAATGGTTGCCTTCGTTCATTTCCCCTCGCCCCCTTTCCCGGATCCCGCTCGCAATCAGAATCTTCAAAATAATTTCACATCGGGAGTCATTCTAAAACTTTCCATGATGGGAATCAAGTTTTTAGAGGTAGGAATGCGGAAGGAATCCGAAAATTCCGGAAATTTTTGTTTCCGAATCGAAACCATACGAAGGGTCAGGACAGACTGGCTTTATTTAAAACGTCCTCCGCGACAAAAATGGCCGCATCGGCCCGCAAAGCAAGCGCTACGCTGTCGGAAGGTCTTGCGTCGACGATCACCTCTTCGCCGTTCCGCGCCAGAATCAGCTTGGCGTAGAAAGTATTATTCTCCAGCTTATCGATCAAAATGTATTTCAAACTCGCCCCGAGACTTTGAATTGAGCTGAGCAAAAGATCGTGAGTCAGAGGGCGTGGGGGATTGATGCCGCTCAATTTCAATTTAATGGCGTTGACTTCCGCAATCCCGATCACCACGGGCAAAAACCGGCTGCCCTCTTTTTCTTTGAAGACGATAATCTGTTCGTTGCGATTCTCGTCAACTTTGATCTTTGATAAAACGACTTCAATCTTTCCCATCACGGAATCCCTTTCCCGATATCTTTCAATCCTCCATTGTCCTCAAATGGCTTTCGGCCAGCATCGCCCATCCGCTTTTCGGATGGCGCCGTACAATTCCCCGGTATTCTTTCTTTGCTTCCTCTATCCGTCCGAGACGCTCGAAATGATACGCCAGGTAGTACCGGACGCAGCACGCAAGCTCCTCGGGAGGATCCGCCTTCAGAAAAGCATCCCCCTTCGACAGGACTTCCCGGCTCCTGTCCTTTTCATGCAATTCGCGAATTTCGTAAAAAGCGCTCTGTGCATCCGAAATGGGAGGGATCAGAACCGAATGGCGGGAACACCCGGCAACACAAAGCGCCGCGGAGAAAAAAATCGAAGCCGAAAAAATTCTGACGTTCAATGCGTCATGCCGAATTTCTGAATTTTCTGAATCGGAGGATTTCCTGCTCAAGCTTTTCCTGTTCCGAAAGGATTCCCTTCAGGAGCTTTTCCCGGTCGCGGATGTCCCCTTCAAGCTCTTCCTGCCTTCTGACCAAATCTTTGAGGGCCCGCTCGCACCACGTCAGAGCCTCCCGCGACACAAGCTCTTCCTGCCTCCGCTCCGCTTCACCAAGTTTCAGGTGCAAGTCCTTGACCGAAGCCCTCAGGTTTTCGCAGTCCTGCTCAAGCTGTTTCTTCTCGTGCTCGGCCTGAGAAAGCTTGGATGCCCATGATTTTTCCGTATCGGCATATTCTGCCAGCAGCGAATCCAATCGTTCCTTAAGGACTTTTTCGCTCGTTTCTAACGCGGAAAACCTGGTCAGTGTCTGCTGATGCTCATGAATCTGTTTCGTCAAAAGTTCGTTCCGGACATCCAGCGCGTCGAGTTCCTGGCGAAGAGTCTCTTTTTCCGTCTGAACGATCTTCAGATCCGCGACGAAACAATTTTCTTTCTCCCTCAGCAGGCGGACTTCTTTTTCAAGCGTCTCGATCTTTCGGTCCTGAATCAACCGTTCTTCCCCCAACAAATTGTGTTCCCTCAGCAGCATTTCATATTTTCGCTTGAAATCCATAGCGCCCTCGGCGCGGCTTTCGCGGCGAATCGAAGCGCCGTTACCGTTCAATTCTTCCCGGATATGGGCAATCGCTTCCCCGGGGTCCAGGACTTTATGGTCCTCTTCCCGGAGTTTTATTTCGGGGATCAGCGTTTCTTCTTCGAGAAAATTAAACCGGGGGCCTTCAAACCAAACCGCGCGGAAACATTTCCGCTTCTGCAAAAGGCTGTCGGTCATGAGCAACTCCAGACCCTTCCGGTGAAGGCAATCGATCACCCGTTGGGCCTGCTCGCGGGGAAGATCTTCAAATAGAATAACGGGGGCATTCTGGACCAATTCGCGGGATTCCTCGTCCGAAAAGGAAAAAACCTCCGACAGGATTCTGACGGCTCTGTCCTTCGCCATCTCTCCCGTCACGGGATTTAAAATGACGCTCCAAATTTTCTCTATTTCCTCAACCGTGTCTCTTCGCAATGACATTTTAGGCACCGTTACCGCACGCATTTTACCCCTTTCTTCTCACTCCGTCAAAGTTAAATGAACGCGCAATATTGCGAAACGTAACTCACCGCTTAAATTTGATCCGCCGCGGATTTTGACGGATCTAACGTCAGAGAGAAATCTTCTGTGAAACCTCATAGACTAGCGGCATCTCCCAGTACTCGTTCATCAATGCCTTAAGAATTCCGACCAGGGAAAGGATTCCGCAAATCACGGAAGCCAAGGCAAAAACCACGTCTCCCACAGCCGGAACTCCCCGGAGAATTCCCGCGGCAACCTCCAAAACAAACAAAACCAGCCCCTGTTTGCCGTGGAAAAGAGCAAATTTGTTCTCTTTTTTGAGAAGAAGCGGTACAAAGCAAAGTATCGAAACATAACCCACAACGGCAAAAAATTTTCCTTCATTGATTTCGGGATCCTGCGACGGGAGCATCCCTTTCTGCTTTCTATCATCCATGGACTGCCTGCCTCTCATTGTCAATTCAACCGCCTAAATATCTTAGTTCTTATTTCGGCTTTTCCGACCGTTCCTTGAGATTTTCCCGATTCCCCGAAATACGGCAAATGTGAAAGAAGTCCTCTACTCGGACTTACTCCCGTGCCAAAACGTGAAACAGGTACTCCCGAACCGGCTTTCCGCCGATCAAATGTTCGTCGATAATGCGGTCCAACATCTCGGGAGAAACCCCGCCGTACCAGACCCCTTCCGGATACACCAGAACGATCGGCCCCCCTTTGCAAATCCCCAGACAAGGGCTTTGGCTCCTCTTAACCGGCCCCTTCGTTTCGGCCCGGTAAAGTCCTCGCTCCTCCAACTTCTTTTTAAGAATCGGATACAACGTCCCTCCCGCTCCTGGAGAACAACGCGTACCGGTACACACAAACATGTGTTTCTCGTATTTCCCGACTAATATGCTCAATTCGTTTACATCACTCATCAATCAAGCTCTGCGCCTCAGAACAAGTTAAAAATCGATTCCCTTTTGAGCCAAAACCCCTTGCCGAAACGGGTGTTTAATCTCCCTCATTTCCGTCACCAAATCCGCCATACGGAGTATTCGCGGGTGAGCCTCCCTGCCGGTCAGAATCACATGCACCTTCGGGAGTTTCTTTCCCAACGCGTCCACTATTTTGCCGATGTCCAGAAAACCGCACTGAATCGCACAATTGATTTCATCGAAAATCACAAGATCATACCGTCCGCTCATCATGCGGATCCGACCCCATTCCCACGCCTTCCGGGCCATTTTAATATGACGCGTGGGATCCTCTCCCTTCCGGAAGAAACCGGCTCCCAGCGCTTTGATTTCAAAATAAGGCGACAACTTCCGGGCCGCGGCATTCTCCCCGCATTTCCACGTTCCTTTGACAAACTGAACCATGCACGCGCGCATCCCCCACCCCGCGTATCGCATGGCGGTTCCCAAAGCCGCGCTTGTCTTGCCCTTCCCGTTACCGGTAAAGACCAGAATCAATCCTTTTCCCCGGCCTCCGGTATTTTTGACGCCCGATTTCGCGCGGCACTTCATTCCCGCGGAAAGTTTCCGCTTTTTCATCGTATTCTCTTCCGGGAAGAGCCCAAATCAATCCCCCGCATCGATAAAATACTGATTGATCGCTTCCAAAACGGAAACGAGAAGGATTTTAGAGACATATCCGACCGCCCCTAATTTCTGGTACCAGGCCACGAGGTTTTCCGGCCGGTTTTGGTAAAGCAACATCAAATAAGCGGTTCTGCGGGTCTGCCG
This sequence comes from Candidatus Omnitrophota bacterium, assembly GCA_029561555.1. Lineage (GTDB taxonomy): Bacteria > Omnitrophota > Omnitrophia > Omnitrophales > Omnitrophaceae > JAKQXH01. The sequence continues at coordinate 3,024 of JAKQXH010000061.1, read as the reverse complement.
GTCCTTGAACCACTCCGCGCAAAGCGTTTCAATCCCCTCAAAATCAGCGCTGATCAGCGCCAAACTGGGAGTGGTCTCCCGGACCCGGTCCAAAACCCCCTCGAGGCCGGTCATCACATCCAACGAATAGCATTCCTCTTTTTCCAAAGCGCGTTCGAGTTTTTCCCTGAAATACGGGTCATCATCAATCAAAAGAATCTTTTTTTTCGCTTGATCCGCCATTACCGATATTTCTCCTTTCCGTTATTTTGCGTTGTTATCAAGCTTACTCATGCTCCTATTTATCCGGTGGCTTGATCCGTTATTCCCCGGAATTTTTCGGGTCGTCGGATCAACCGAAGCGGTAATGCTTCCGGACCGCCTTTTTGACACGCCAAGTGCAATCCAATCCTTCCGGAAAAGTGACCAAATCCCCTTTCCCGAAAGACACCTCCGCGTCCGCCGTTTTGACCGTCACGTCACCTTCTAAAAAATAACAAACTTCGGGCTCATCGTAATGCCAATCGAAAACCGAAACCTCTTTGGTCCACACCGGCCAGCTCTTCACGCCGAGATCCTCCAGTTTCTTCGGATCCGGTTTCTCGACTTGTATTTTCGACCCTGACGTTTTGCCGCTCATTTCAGTCCCCTCCACGCTGAGTTGGGTTACCGTTTTTTGATGTCACAGAAAATTATAGCAAACTTTTCCGCTCATGCCAGGCGTAAAACCGAAAACAAGCAAAAAATGAAACGCGGACAATCAGACGCTTCCGGTTTTCCCGTAATGCCAATGCCATGGCTCAAAATTGATTCCCGCGGGATTTCCTTTCGGGTAGGAAAGATAAAAACCATATTCTGAGGCATGCCGGATCAGCCACTGGTATTCGGGAAGGAGCTCGAAAGATTCCACGCTCTCGTCTCCGTTCACACCTTCTTCATTGATCAAATCCAGCGCCTGTCTCGCAAAACACCCGTGCTCGCTATAACCCGGCAAGGCATTCCATTTCGCCGTATCCTCCAAAGAATAGCCATGCCGAGGCAGATAAAATACAAAAAGGTAAAGCTGGTAGGCGGGAGACCGGAACCCGGATTCCACGTACAGAATTTTCCCAAGATCTTTCCGCATCGCCTCCATCATCCGGGCATAAGCTTCATAAACTTCCGCCGGCAGATATTGCGTGTCCAGGCAAGTGATCCCCTCTTGTCTGAGAATCGGCTGCTTCTCGAGCGGCACCAGGCCCGAAAAATCGCTTTCCGTTCCGAGATACGGGGTCCGGACCCCGAAAGCCCCCGGTTGAAGGGATTGAATCTTTTCAAAAAAAGCTTTTTCCCGCTCATCCAACGGGGAGAACAATTCTTCAAACGTCATCACGGCAAGCGTCCCGTCCGTCTTTTTCGTCTCAATCAAAGGCGATAGTTTTTTCAGCGACGAATCGGCGAGCTGAATATCCCCGGCACTTAATGTGCTCGAAATCCCTCCCGATTCCGCAAAAATCCAAACGGGCCGCTGCACAAGAAAAAACGCAAATAACGCCGGCCCGCACAGCACCGCAAACTCTTTCGCCGAAAGCCTTTTCATTTCTTGCGTAATTCCCTTTCAATCCTATTCAAAGCCCGTTCAACAAATTCAAAATAATCCGCCGCCTCCTTTTCGGTAAACGATTCCCCTCCTCCGTAAAGATCGAAATTCCTTTTCATCCGGAGCGCGTTCCCCATCGTCAGGATATCGGATTCATGCAGTAACTCGCTCATTTTTTCCAAGATCTTGATGTGATGTCCGGGGATGCTTCGAACTTTCACCTGAGCCGCTTTCGCGATCAGAGCGATCCCTCCTTTGAGCAGCGCCTGATAGCAATACGTAAACCGGACCTCCAGGAAAGGGTCCTGCCGGGCGATTTCAAGGTCCCGAAGGGCGTTCGCGAAATACCGCTCGATCTGGGCTTCGGTAAATTCAAACCGCTGAAAGAACTTTTTTTCGAATTTATTCATAGGAGTTGTATCCTTTTTTTGCGGTAGATTGATTTCAACAGGGGATCGTTCTGCTGTTTCCGCCGTTCATATTCGTCATAGCCCATATTGATAACATTGATTTCCCGTTCCATTTTTCGCTGAAACTCCGCGATTTTCCGGTGCAGATCGATCGAATTATGCTCCCCGACGGCCAGAAGATCGATATCGCTGGCCACATCCATTTTATCCTGCGCGTAGGAACCGAATAAAATCGCCTTCCGAAGCCCTTTCACCTGCCGGAGCGCCTCTTTCAGGCCGTATTCGAACCCGACGGTCTTGAGAACAATCCTGCGGTATTCTTTCAGCAAGGGGAAAGACCGGTTCAAGGAATAATAGAGAAGATTCCCTTTTGCCTCGCTCTTCAGAACGCCCTCCATCGCGAGTCCTCTGAGCTTCCGGGTCAGATTTCCGCTGTCCAGATGAAGATGCCGGGCCATTTCGTTCACGTACATTTCGGAGGTCTCATGCAGCATAAAATAGCCCAGCACTTCCTGGGTAATCTTGGACTTCAGGCTCAGCATCGCTTCTCCTCACTGTTTGAATCTACAGTAATCACTGTAAATACCTACAGTAAGTGTACCACCGCCGGATTTCCGCGTCAAACCGGTTTTCAAAACCGGCGGTGCGCCCGTTTGCCTTCTTTCACCAGTTTCGCCAGAGGGACCATTTCAAAGCCTTCCCGCTCCAGCCTGGGAATTTCCTCCGCCAAAACCGTCAGTGTATTGGGGTGATAATGCCCGATCCCGATCGCATAACCTTTCTCGCGCCCGATCCGGGCCGTCTCCCGGATCTTTCCCCGGATGGCCTCCGGCGCATCCACGTTATCAAGAAAGACGTCCCGCCGAAGGACCGGAAGTCCGACGCGCTCCCCCACTTCGGCCGCGACACTATTCTGATTCGTGAAGCTGTCGAGGAAGAAAAGTTTTTCTTTCTTCAGAATCGCAAAGACCTCTTCCATCAGGCGGGGATTTTCGGTCGCCAGAGACCCCATGTGATTATTGACGCCGGTCCGGTGAGGGACCGAACGCAAGTCCC
>JAKQXH010000058.1 GCA_029561555.1 Candidatus Omnitrophota bacterium | reverse complement strand
GGGCCGAGGCGTATATTTTGAAAAGCGAATTCACCTCGGAAGGGCTTTTGGAGACGATCGAGAGACTGATCGGATAAAAAAGCCGTGAAACGTATCTCGTGAAGAGTGAAGCGGGAAACGGATTGCGTTTCACGATTCACTTTTTACGCCGCACGTTTTTAAAGGAATCGGAGTTAACATGGCGGACATTATTAAAGTTCTGATTGTGGACGACTCTCCTTTTATACGGGAAGCCCTGAAATCTATTTTGGAACAGGACCCCGATATCAAAGTGGTGGGGTTGGCGAAAAACGGGAGAGAGGCCCTGGAGGCAATACGGGATTCGAAGCCCAACGTGGTGACGATGGATATCAAGATGCCGGTGATGGACGGTTTCGATGCCATTGAGGCAATCATGACGGAGCAGCCGGTGCCCGTGATTGTCGTCAGCACGTCCGAAGTGGATACCGTGGTGCGCGCTCTGAATATCGGCGCGATGGATTTTGTTTCAATCCGTCAGGGTATCGACGAAATCGCAAGAGAATTGGTTTATAAAATCAAGATTGCCTCAAAGGTCAAAGCCTTGAAGCGATTGCGGATTAAGCCTCTTGAGAAAGCCTACCGGACGGAAACGAGTTCGGCGATGAAAATTATCGCGATCGGGGTTTCGACGGGCGGGCCGCAGGCCCTGCAGATTGTCCTATCGAAACTTCCGCAGGATTTGGGGGCCGGCATTTTAATCGTCCAACACATGTCGAAAGGGTTTATCGAGGGGATGGCGGAGTGGTTGAGAGCTCATTCGCGTCTGGCGATCCGTGTGGCGCGGGAAGGGGATGTCCTGAAACCGGGAATGGTTTTGTTCGCGCCTGACGGCTGTCATATGCTGATCAATTACCAGGGCAAAATCATTTTGCAGGCCGATCAGGAAAGCGCTTCGGTGCACATCCCTTCAATTGATGTTACGATGAAGGCCGTGGCAGAGGCTTACCGGGAACACGCGATCGGTGTAATTATGACGGGAATGGGGCATGACGGCGTGGAGGGGATCCGGGCGATTAAAAAGGCCGGCGGAAAAACGATTTCCCAGGATGAACATTCGTCCGTTATTTTTGGCATGAACAAGCTTGCGATCGAAGCCGGCAGCGTGGATCAGGTCGCGAGTCTGGATGATCTTGCGGATGCGATTATCAGAATGCTATGACAAAAAAAATTCTAATTGTCGATGACAGCCCTTTGGTCCACCAGATTTTCGGATCTATTCTCGAAGAATCCGGCTATGAAATCCTGCATGCCGAAGACGGCCTGATTGCCATCAATAAGGCTTTCGCGGAACTCCCCGATTTGATCCTTCTCGATATCTGGATGCCGAAGATCAACGGTTATCAGGTCTGCCGCCTCTTAAAGGATCATCTTTCCACCAGGGATATTCCCGTGATTATTATCACGGGCGAAGGCAATAAGGGATTTGTGGAGAATCCCCGGAATTGGAGTTTTCAGACGGGTGCGGACGGATATCTGGGGAAAGAGCGTGCCGATGATTTAGTGAAAACGGTTCAATCTGTTCTCGGCCAATCCGGCCCCCGGGAAAAATCCGAGGGGATTCGGGAGCCGATGTCGGAACTTGAGATCCTGACCGCGCTTTCCAAACTTCTCGACCGCCAGCTTTACCTTGATGTGACGCGCCTCAAGGAACTGGATGAGAGGAAAAATGCGTTTGTGGCAAACGTTTCACATGAATTCAAATCGCCGCTTGCAATTATCGGAGGATTCCTGGAGAATTTGAAAGACGGGCTTTACGGGCAGGTTTCTCCTAAGCAAAAGGAAGTAATGGAAATTGCCATGCGAACGACCCGCCGTCTGAACCGGCTTGTGATGGACATGCTGGACCTTTCGAAAATCGAAGCGGGCAAGATGAAGCTTTCGAAGGACCGGGTCGACATGAAGGAGATTGTCAACGATGTGGTGGGAAGTTTTGCCGCCGAGATCGCAAAGAAAAATATGAAGATCGAAACGGAAATCCCTTCGGGAGAGGTCTCTTTGACCGGAGATAAGGACCGGCTGACTCAGGTGGTCATCAATCTTTTCGGCAACGCGCTGAAGTATACGCCCGAAGGGGGGCGCGTGGAGGTGAAGCTTTCGGCTCAGACGGATGAAATCGGGCTCGAGGTCCGGGATTCGGGGCCCGGGATAGCGGCGGAAGACCGGGAGAAGGTTTTTGATAAATTCGAACGCCTGACGGCGGAAAAGCAGGAGGGGACCGGGTTGGGGCTTCCCATCGCGAAAGATATCGTCGTTTTGCACGGGGGGCGGATTTGGGTGGAATCCGAGCCGGGGAAGGGATCGAATTTTATCGTGAGGCTCCCTCCGGGCGGGAATCCGGAGAGGTGATGAGATGAGCAAACCGAGGATTTGCATCGGCTGCGGCAATCCGAGCGATACGGGAAGCCTTTATTGCACGGCTTGTCAGGCGAAAACTTCCGAGAGTATTGAATCCCGCAAGGGGACGAATATCCTGAAGGATTTCGAGAAAGCCGCGAGGAGCCAGTCGATTTACGATAAAGAAAAGAAAGAATCTGTTGCCGGCGAAACGCCTCCCGAAAAAGATGAGAGCCCGAAAAAAACGGGCCCCAAGAAAATCCTGATTATCGACGATGAGCCCAATATCGTCATGGTCCTGAAAAGCCGTTTCGAGGCGAATCATTATGAGGTAAGAACCGCGGTAAACGGCGTCGACGGGTTTGAGAAAATCCAAGCCGAAAAACCCGATCTGATCGTTCTGGACATCCTAATGGAGAAAATGACCGGCTATGAATTGGTCCAGAAATTGAAAGCGGAAGTCCCCGAAAGCACTCAGATCCCCATCATTATCATGACCGCCAAACCCGGCATGAAAGATTTTTTTGAGGCCTGGGACTATCACCGCTTTTTTCCGAAACCTTTTGATTCGGCCGAACTGATGGCGGCCGTCCGGGAACTGCTGGGGGAACCGGCATAATTAAACCGGGATAAAGAGGGGTTTGTTATGAAAATCAATGTCTGGATGCGGCTCCTGGGATATATCGGAGCAGTGGCCGGTTCCACGGGGTGGCTGATTTGTTTCGTGGTTTTTTATTTTTTTGTCGACGAAGCCCTTCCGATGTGGAACAGTCTCTGGAGCCTTGTGGCGACGGTCGGCCTTGCGGTGGGATTCGTGATTGTGGTGGAGTGGACCGCGTCTCAGGTGGGAGTGGATCACTGGCTTTATCATGCGTCCGTGATCGGGATGCTGCTTTTCGATATCGGGGTCCTGGCGATCCTGCTTAAAAACTGGCTCGCGCCGATTATTTACGGATATTCCGTCGGCGCGGCAGCCCGGTTGTCCAATACTTATTTTCTCTTCCTTTTTAGCCTGGGAATGATGCTGCTGACGGTGGTGCTGGTCCGGATACGGGGGGCCGGAAAAAAGGGCAGGGTTGATGAGGATTCATTCAAAATCAGCCCGGATTACCGCCAGTTCCGGAACAAAAAAGAATAGCAGAAGCAAGCCGGATCCCCTGCCGAGCCAGTTTTTCCAGAGTATGTTTCTCGTCTTCCGGGCGGAGATTGACCGCACGGATCAAATCCGTAAGAACGACCGTGGTAAAGCCGTGCTTTAGCGCGTCTTGAGCGGTTTCCTTAACGCAGTAATTGGTGGTCAACCCCACGATAAAGACTCTCGTGATGTCCCGTTTTTTCAATTCATGAGCCAGCCGGGTCTCCTGAAATCCGGAATAGGCCTCCCGGTCGGGGAATTCCCCTTTGTAAATCCTGAGATCGATTTCCTTCTGATTTAAACCGGGGTGAAGGCCTGCTCCGTGCGTTTCCCGGACGCAATGGGGAGGCCACGGCCCTCCCTGCGCTTTGAAGGAGATGTGATTCGGGGGATGCCAGTCCTGCGTCGAGACGACGAAGGGGAATAGAGGCAGAATTTTATTGATGGGCTCTACGATTTGATCGGCAAGAGGGACTTCAAGCGTTCCGCCTTTGCAGAAATCATTCTGCAGATCCGTGATGATTAATGCGTCCGAGAGTTTTCGGATGGTTAGCGCCGGCACTCTAATCGATCCTTTCGAAGTTAAGAAGAATAAAACTCTGCTTATCTTCACTACACTGCGCGCGAAAGATTCTAGGGCGACGCCCTATGCTCGAATCTTTCGTGCTCGTTAGTATTTTTAAAAAATTGCTTCCGGATCGCAATTTTTTAAAAATAATACGCTTCGACAAGCAGAGTTTTATTGGGTTTTCTACGATTTTTTACCATTGCTTACCGTACCCGGGTCAGCCGCGACCAGTCGCTTTTCCGCCGGCCGACTTTGGCGCAGGGGCGGCCGTTGTATTCCACGATGTCGGCCGTGATATCGATCCGGTGCCGGAGAAGAGTGGCCCCGACCCCGTAGGCGTCTACGGGCAGGCGCAGGGTTTCGAAACGGCGGATTTTTTTTTCGTCGAACCCTCCCGAGACGACCATCTTCAGTTTCCGGCACCCCCAGCCGTCGAATACGCGTCTTGCCTTTCGGATCAATTCGGGGCAGACTCCGTAGGAATCGGGACGGCGGACGGAGCGGTCGCGCAAATTCTTGCTTGTATCGAATCTCACGCCCCAAAGCCTGCCTTTGCCTTTCCCGACGACGGACCGGGCATGCTTCAGAAAATAAGAATCCGGAATGTCCGGGGGATTTTTCTTCGAGCCCAGGAGGCTTTCCAGGATTTTCCGCGTCGTCCCGATACAGTCATTGTCCCAGTCAATGAGCGCGATCCGGTTGACGGACGGGGCGGTGTGACGGTCAAATGCCAGGCAGGCCGCCGCCGTGTTCCCTTCGTAACAGGCGATCAGGGAGTGGGGGATGGTTCCCATGCTTTCGATCCCCCAGTAATCGGCGTTTGCGTCGGTGGAAACCGAAAACGCGCCCGCTTTCAAAGCGGCATACCCGTCTACGGTCTGTACCCAATAGTGATCAAAGCGGGCGGAAAAAAAGAATATGTGTTTTCGCCCCGCGGCGCGGACGACGCGGGCGACGGCAGTCGCGGTCGCGGTCGGGCGCGCGACGGCGCCGAGGAGGACGGTCTCGAGGTGAACAAAAAGTTTCGGATCCCCTTTGATGACCAGGACCGCCTCTCCTTCCTTGACGGAGTCGCCGTCGTGCAGCGCACGGACTTCCAGGTTTTTCCATCCGCTTTCCCATAAATGATTCAGGCCTTCCCGGATCCGGGCCCGTTCCTTCTGCCAGAAGAAAATCTCCTTTTTTTTCTGCCGTGAACTGGCGTCCTGGAATTTCCATTGCACGTAGCGGAGCTTCCGGTAGAGTTCCCGTGCCTTTTTCTCCGAGCGATAACCTCCCGCGCAGGTCTTCAGGATCGCGATGGCTTCGTCCAGGCCGCAGATGACGGCGTCTTCCCGCGGGAAGAACTGGTAGCTGACCCGCGCATCCCGGCGGTCGCGGATGAGCACGTCCCGTGTCCTCAGGAAATAACGGTCCGTATAATAACCGCTCCGGATCTTATCGGCCGGGATTTTGAAAATCGAAGGGGATAGGCGTTTCATGAAACGGTTTCTCCTGTTTGAACGGTATTTTAACATGCCGGGACGGAAGCGCCGGTAGAAAAAATATGATAAAATACCCGGACCACAAAAGGGGGCATCGGATGCTATCGGGGCGTACGCGTATTCTTGATTTCGACGGAAGTCTCATCCTGCAGAAGGAGCTTCTGCGGCGTTTTTCTCCCCAGATAGCGGATCTCCGCGCATTGGGCCCGTCCGTTCGTTTATGGTCCGATGCGGCGAACGCGGAGAGAATCCGCTCCGTCCTGCGGCCGGAAGAACGGGAAGCGGTTACGTTTCTCGGCTCCGGGGATTTTCATCATATCACAAGCCTTCTGCTTGACGGATACCGGGAGCCCCTGACGGTCATTTCTTTCGATCACCATCCGGACTGGGATATCTTCCCGCCGAAGCTCGGATGCGGCTCCTGGGTGAGCCGGGCACTGGAGAAGGATTGGGTCAAGAAAATCATCCTATTGGGGATGGCATCCGTGGATCTTTCGAGTCCCTTTATCGAGAGCGGGAATTGGCGGGCCCTCAAGCATGACCGCCTCGAAATCTATCCTTATGCCCATGAACCGTCGAAGGTGTTCTTCCGGAACATTCCCGAAAATAATTCGGTCGAGACGAAGAAAGCGTTTTTTTTGAAAAAAGTGTTTTGGCGGGAGCTGAAGGGAAAAGATCCCGTCCTTTTTTTCGAGGATCTCCTTCGAAGGATCCCGACCCGGGAAGTTTATGTGACCATCGATAAGGATTGCCTGCGTTCTTCCTACGCGCTGACCAATTGGGAGGAAGGGGCCATGGGGATCGACGAGCTTCTGCGGTTCCTGCGATTGATCCGGGAAAATCTGGATATCGTTGGGCTCGATATTACGGGGGATTACTCTTTTCCGAAGTCGAAAGGGATCGCGCGCAGGATTTATGCCCGCTGGAATCATCCTCTCCGCTATAGCGCGCGGAGCCGGTCTCAGGAGGCCGGCACGTTGGTGAATGAGACGGTAAACCTGAAAATTTTAGAGACCCTTTTCGGCTGAATCCCGCGAATGCGCCGGCCGGATTTTCAAGAAATCCGCAGCCGGGCCGATAATTCCAAGAAGGGGCAGACTGACTTTTGTCCCGGAGGCATGAATGGAATCAACCGAATCCGAGATCGGAGAAAGCTCGAGCAAATTGAGAGACAAAGTTGAGGATTTTTTCTATAAGAAAATTATACGGCCCTTGCTGCTGACCAGCCGGTTCGGGCGGCAGAGTGTCTTGGGAAAAGCGGATTCCGGCGTTAATTTCGAGTACATCTACCGCAACAAGGCCGAAGGGATCACTGTGTTCGGGCGCCTGGTGGACCGCGTGCTCCTTAATCTTCCTTCCGTGAAGGCGACGCGGAACCGGAAAGACAATATCGTCAAAATTCTCAAAAACGAAATCGAGAACAACTATCTCCTCGGCCAGAAAACGAAAATCCTCGACGTCGGCTGCGGGACGTCCCGCTATCTTCTCGAATTGCAGAACGAATACAGCGGGGACCATATCGAAGCCCTGTGCCTCGATTATGACGCGGACTCCATCAAGTTGGCAAAACGCCTGATCGGGGTCCCCGCCCAGGCCAAATCGTTTATCCGATACACCCGGGCGAATGTCATGCGGATCGAACATCTGAAATATCTGGGGCGGCGCCTGAAATGGACGCCGAACGTGCTGATTGCATCGGGTTTCATTTATTATCTGGACGACGAAGGTGTCCGGTCTGCCCTGCGGGAGATTTACCGCCATCTGGACCGGGGAGGGCTTCTGGTCATGAGCAGTATCCAAAGCAGTCCCAGCCGGAAGCTGATGGAGAAAGTGTGCACGACACAGAAGAAAGAAAACTGGGTGCTGAATTACCGGGAGCCGGAGGCCGTGCGGAAGATGATGATCGGCGCGGGATTCCGGGGGGTCGTGATCGGGCAGGACCCCTGGGGGATGTACAATGTCTGCACGGGGAGGAAACCTTGGGATGAAAGTTGACCGGATCGAATTTCTCTGCGACCAGGCGTTGTTCCGCGGCCGGGTATTCATGCCCGACGATCTGAACGCCTGCAAGGGCGCGATCGTGTTCGTGCACGGCCTCGGGTATTGCACCAAGTCCTACGATGTCGACGGGACATTTTTCGCCGAAAACGGCTACATGCTGCTCACGTACAATCTCCGGGGGCATGCCGCGACCCCGGGGGAATGGACATTGAACGTGTCCGTGGAGGATCTGAAGATCGGGATCGATTACATCCTCCGCAATTATCGGTTTGAAAACGTGAAGAATATCGGCGTGCTGGGGCACAGCACGGGGGCTTTGATCGCCCTGCTCGCGGCGGCGCAGGATCCGCGGATCCGTTTCGGCAGCATCGTGACGGTCGTGACTTCGCTTGAAACGTCTTACCGTTACTGGTTCGAGTCGGGTTACAACCGGGAGGTTAAATCGTTTTTCAGGATCAAAGGGGAGATCCCGGCGTTTATCGGCACCGCGCTGGATCACCCGGAAATGTTCGACGAATTCAAGGCGGGAAAATATTCCAATGCCTCCCTTGAGTTCCCGTACCGCTACGGGATGCTCAAGGCGAACAATTTCCGTCAGTTCTGGTCGGAGATCGCGCATTCGCCCGATATCCTTTCCCTGTCGGATCAAATCCGCATCCCTCTGATTTTATTCCGGGGGCAGAGCGACGAGGTGATGCCGCTCGGCAAAACCGACGAGCTGTACGAAAAGCTCAGGGTGATCCCCAAGAAACTGGTTCTGACGAATTCGCGCAATCATTTTCACAATGATTCCTGGAAATTGATCCAGGAAGAAAGCATCCGCTTTTTCGACGGACTGCTGTCCGATAAAGCGGCCATCAATGCGGGAGTGGGACAGTCATGAAAAAACAGCGTATTCTGGTGATCGACGACGAGCAGTTGATCACGTCGACGTTAAAAGGGATTCTGAAACGGTCCGGGTTTGAGACGGTCATCACCAACAGCGGCGGGGAGGCCGTTTCCCTGATCGAGCATGAATCGTTCGATCTGATCATCTCGGACATCCGTATGCCGGGAATGGACGGGATCCGGACGCTTCATGAGATCAAAACGCGGCTGGCCGGGGCCGGGAAGACCTGCCCGGTGATTTTCATTACGGGATTTGCGGATGAAAAACTCGAGGCGGAAGCCAAGGCGATCGGTTTCGAGGATTACATCTACAAGCCGTTCGATTTGAAGACTTTCATCGACCGGATCAACCGCATCCTCGGGGAAAAGATACAGTCTTCGTAAGATGACTTTTACGGCTCTCATCGGTCTGCTGAACGCCTGCACCAGTTTTACCCTGGGCCTTTTTGTCTTCCGGAAGAATCCCCGGAGCAAGAAGAACCAGTCCTATCTTTATTTCGGGCTTGCCGTCGCGTTGTACAGCTTCGGGTATTTCATGTGGGGCCGCGCCCAGACGCCCCGGGACGCCCTGCTCGCGTTTCAGGTGCTGGTGAGCGGGATCATTCTCATCAATTCGGCGTATTTGGAGTTTGTCTTTTCTCTGCTCGGCAAGCTTCGGGAAAAAAGGAAGATCCTGCTTTTCTGCCACGCGCTGAATCTGACTTTCCTGATTTTGAACGCGAAGCTTCTCCTGTACCAGGAAGTGGTCAAAAAGTCCGTGTGGGGATATTGGCCGATCGTCGAGACACCGTTTTACGCTTATTTCGGTTTCTGGCTTTGGCAGGTGGGTTACGGCCTTTTCCATCTTTGGAAAAGTTCCCGGCGCGTGGTGGGGAAACGCGGGACCCAGATCAAATACGTATTCATCTCCACGCTGATCGGCTATTTCGGGGGCGGGACGAATTGGCTTCCCTGGTTTGACATCAATCTTCCGCCGCATCTGAACATCCTGGTCACGGCCTACGTGGGGATCCTGGCCTATGCCATTGTCCGGCATCAGCTGCTAGAAATCGAAGTTATCATCAAGAAAACGCTGGTTTTTGCGGGGCTCTTCGGCGTAGTGATGGCGGTGGTTTCGGTGGCAACAGCCCTGACGCAGACTTATCTGAACCGGTATTTCACCGTCAGCCCGACCGTGTCGATGGCGCTGACGGCGTTTCTCGTGATTCTCCTGTACGATCCGACGAGGAAACTCCTGGTCAATATGACGGACCGTTATCTTTTTCAGAAAAAAGAGGATATCAAGGTGACGCTGAAACGCCTGTCGGAGAGCATTATCACGATGCTGGACATCGATTTGGTGGGGCGGAAGATCCTTTCGACCCTGCAGGAGACGCTGAGGCTGGATTCGGGCTCGATCATTCTGAAGAACGAAAACGAAAAAAATTACCGGGTACTGGACGCGTTCGGCGTGGCGGCCAAAGACCTCGAGTTCGACAAGGACGAATTTTTTGTCCGCTATCTCTCCGAGATGCCGCGGATGGTGAACCTGGAGGACCCCGCGGAAAAGACGAACCTGCCGATCGGGATCACGGGGAAGTTGATTGATCTCAAGGCGGTGATTTGCATCCCGCTGTTTCTCCACGCCGATTTGATCGGGATCCTCACGCTCGGCAAGAAGAAATCCGACGAGGAATTTACCGTGGAGGAACTCGAATACCTGCCGACGGTCGCGACCCAGGCCGCCATCGCGTTGAGCAACGCGCGTCTCTATGATATCCTCAAGAAAAGCCAGATCGATTTCGCGCAGCAGGCGAAGATGGCCGCGATCGGAACGCTGTCGGCCGGGATCAGCCACGAAATCAAAAATCCGCTCAATCACATGCGGCTTGCGATCGGGATGCTGAGGATGAACCGGAAGCTCGGGGTGTACAAGAAACTCCCGCAGGACCAGCTTGAGGAGGAGGTGTTTTCCGCGCTCGACAGTATCGACGCCAATATCACCCGCGCGACGGAGGTGATCGAGAGGCTTTCGAGTTTCGCGAAGAAACCGAAGGAGCTGAAAATCGAGCCGGTCAATCTGGAACTCGCGATGGAGCATGCCCTGCGTTTTATGACCCGCGAATTCGAGCATTATGGGATCAAGGTGGAGAGGAATTACGGCAAAGGGGTTCCCGAGGTTTTGGCGGATCTTCACGCGGTGGAGGACGTCCTGCTGAATATCCTCGTGAACGCGCGGCACGCCATTCAGGATCACGGGACGATCGAGGTGCTGACCTGCCGTCAAGGGGAGGAGGTGGAGGCCTGCGTGAAGGATACGGGCGCCGGAATTTCGCCCCAGCATCTTGAGAAGATTTTTGATCCGTTTTTCACGACGAAGGATACTTCGCGCAACACGGATGAAAAGGCGATCAAGGGAACCGGCCTCGGCCTTTTTATCGTGCGGGAACTGATCAAGAAATTCGGGGGGCGAATCGCGGTCGAGAGCGAGGTGGGGAAGGGAACGGCATTCCGGATTTTCTTTCCGGTGCCGGGAAAGGAGCCGTTGAATCATGTCTGAGGCGGGATCGGAAGTCGGGAAAATCGTTCTCATTGACGACGAGAAAGAGGTTTCGAGTTTTTTTTCGAAAGTTTTCGAGAATTTCAAACACGTCCGCTTTTTTTCCTCGAGCCGCGCCCGGCACGGGATCGAAATCGCGAAGCGGGAGAGGCCGAACGTGGTGCTGCTGGATCTTCAGATGCCGGAAATCAACGGGGAGGAGGCCCTGAAGGAGCTCAAGCCGCTTCTTCCCGGCACGCGGTTCATCATGATGACCGGCTGGGACGACGGAGCCACCAAAAACCGGATCGTGAACGAAATCGGCGTGGACGCCTATTTTGAGAAGCCCGTCGATCTCGAGAAAGTCATGGCGAAGATTTTTGAACTCATGATGGTGAAGTAGCCGTCTCCCCGCTTGGGAATTACCCGCCTGAGGAAAGGCCCCGAGGGCCCTGGAGTTTTGGAGGAGAATATGGTTTCCCGGAGAAGAACCGCGGAGATTTTCAGGATGACCGCCGCGGCGGTTTTGTTTCTTTTGTTTTGCCATCCCCTGAAGGGGGAGGGCGCGGACCTTTTACCGAAGGAGGGATTTGAATTGATCCGGAAAGAGGGGAAGATCGGCGAATACCGGATGCCGTCAAACGGACTGCGGGTGCTTCTCCTGGAAGACCATTCGGCTCCGGTTGCCGCCGTGATGGTGAGCTATCAGGTGGGGACGCGGGATGAAATCCCCGGAAAGACGGAAGCCGCCCATTTTCTGGAGCATTTGATGTTCAAAGGCACTGCCCGCTATAACCGGCGGGCGGGGACGGCCGTTCCTTTCGTTCTGGAAGAAGCCGGCGCAATACTCAATGCCACGACGGAGCCGGACGCCACGCATTATTATGAAGTCCTGCCGTCGGACCGGCTCGATCTTGCCCTGGATATCGAAGCGGATCGCATGCGGGGTTCCCTGTTGAGGGAAAAGGACATTTTCCATGAACGGCAGGTGATTTTGAATGAGTTCGAACGCAATACCAGCATGCCGGTGTTTGCGCTCATGCGGGCGGTCTGGAAGACGGCTTTTCGGGGGCATCCGTACGGGCATGCCATGATGGGGGAGCGGAAGGATATTGAAAATATTCCGGGGGAATATTTGAAAGGGTTTTACGACACCTACTACTGGCCCGATCATGCGGTGCTGACCGTGGTAGGGGATTTTAAAATTTCCGAGGCGCTGGACTTGATTCGCGAAAAATTCGGAAACATCCCGCATTCTCCCGGAGCCGTTTCCAGAGCGGAGATCCGGGACCCCGGACAAGAGGAGCTCAGGCGGGTGACGGTGGAACGTCCCGATCCGTTTGAGGCGTTGGCGGTTGCCTGCCGGATCCCTCCGGCCCGTGACCGGGATACGGCGGCTCTCGAAGTGTTGGGTGCCGTGCTGGCGGGAGGGAAAAACAGCCTGCTTTACCGGCGTCTGGTCGATCGGAAACTCGCGGCAAACGTCGGCGTTTCGCTCGAGAAAATGGACGGGCCGGGGCTGTTTCTCATTCAGGTTTCTCTTGCCGATCAAGTGACGCATGACCGGGTCGAAAAGGAAATTTTTTCGGTGCTTTCCGAAATCCGGAAGAAGGGGATCACAAAAGAAGCTCTGCGGCGGGCCAAGAAACAATTGCATGCCCAGGAAGCCTTCAGCCGGGACGGGGCTTTTGCCGTCGCGGGGAAGATTGCCGGGGCCATTTCGATGGGAGACTGGACGCTGTTTGAAACGTATCCCGGCAGGATCGACGCGGTAACTTCCGGGGACGTTTTGAGGGCCGCCCGCCTTTATTTGGTTCCGGAACGCATGACGATCGGAGCCCTCGTTTCGAAATCGGTTCGGAACCCTCAGGCGGTTCCCGTTGCGTCCGAAACGGCAGAGATCACGGATGAGGGAGAAGAACTTCTTTCGGAGACACTTCCGCCGGAAGCTCAAGCCCCGGCGGAAATCGGAGAAAAAGAAGGCGGGATGGATCTGGGAAAGCGGGTCAGCGTCAAAGAGACCGACGGAATCAAAATATTCTGCCTGAAGACGGAAATCAAAGACGCCGTAACGCTGATGGGGTCGTTTGAGGGGGGGGGGAGCGCTTATTCCCGAAATCCTCTTTTGGCGCCGTTGGTCGTCGGGATGCTGGATAAGGGGACGGAGAAACGGGACCAGTTTGAAATCGCCCGTGTTTTGGAAGATTGCGGGGCTCAAGTTTCTTTTTCGCTGGATTATCGCCGGGCGGGTTTTTCGGCCCGGTGCCTGAAGGAAGACGTTCCCCTTGTTTTGAAACTGGTCGCGGAACAGTTGAGGCGACCGCGCTTCGACGCGGAGGAGTTTGAGAAACTGAAACAAAGAAGCCGCGTCGGTATTCAGGAAAAGATGACGGATCCGGATCCCCTCGCGTTTTCGGAAATCTCCCGATTGATTTATCCTCCGGAGCATCCCAATTATCAGATTTCCTGCGAAAAGGAACTGGAATGGCTTGAAACGACCACTCCGGAGGAAGCCCGCGATTTTTATAAGGCGCACTACGGGAAGCAGGGTTTTATTCTGGTTGCCGCCGGCGATATCGAGCCGGAAGCGGTTCAGGCTGCCGCGAAAAAGGAGTTTAAAAATTGGAAAAGCCAAAATCCGCCCAAGCCCTATCGGGGGGAAACGGTTTTGGGCGAGGCGTCCCGGAAAGATATTTTCGTTAAAGGACGCAAAAATCTGACGATGTACTTCGGGCACGCCATGCCGTTCAATCGTTTGAGCGGGGAATATTTGCCGGTCTTTTTCGCGAATTATGTTCTGGGCGGGAGTTTTTCCGCGCGGCTTTCCGGCAAGATCCGCGATGAACTCGGGCTGACCTATTCGGTGTCTTCCCGGGTCGGAGGGATGAGCGATGAACTGGACGGGGATTTTCTGATCCGGATGATTTCGGTCTCTTCCGCGGCCGAGAAGGGGATTTCGGAGGTGGAAAAGCAACTCGCCGGATTTGTGAGCGGAGGGATCCGGGAAGATGAACTGGCCCGGAATCAAAACGCGATCTGCGGACGCTTTAAAGTGGATTTGGCCAGTACTCAGGGGCTGGCGGGGCAGATTTTGAAGTATGAAGAACTGGGATTGGGGATCGGGTATCTGGACGGCTATCCTTCGGAAGTGAAACATCTTTCCCTCGTTACCGTTAATGACGCTATCAAACGCTTTTATCATCCGTCCCGGCTTTGCCTGGTCGTGGCCGGGGATTTCGGAAAAAAAGATCAAAATTGAGAGGGAATGAGCGGACTTTTTAACCCTCTTTTTTATCTTTCTTGAAAAAGGTCCCTTCCCGCGTTACCATTTTAAGTAACAGATTAGACTTGCGAAAATAACCCCTTTTTCCTGAAAAAATTCGGGGGAAGCCGTGCAAGATCGCGTTCTGAACATATTATGGATTGATGCGGAACCGGCGGGCGGGAAAACTTTTTTGTCGCTCTTTTCGAAGCAGAAAGACTGCCCGCTGAATATCGTCCGCCTTTCCGAGTTTCCTTCCGATGAAAATCTTTCCGCTGTGTCATGCGAGTTCGACGTGATTCTGCTTGATATCTCCATGCCCGCGGTCCTGAGTTCCGGCGAATTTGAAAGAATGCGGGACCGGTTTCCGCTGGTCCCGGTGATTCTCCTGGTCGGCCCGGACCGGGAAATTGAATTGAAGCAGATTCTGCTCGAAGGGGCCCAGGATTATTTGCTGAAGGAGCGCCTGGATTCGGAGACGCTGCTTCGCGCGCTTCGTTACGCGGCGGAATGGAAAAAATCGGCGGGGGAACTCGTCCGGAAAAATTCCGAATTGGAAGCGGTCTTCGGCGTCCTTCCGGATTTATATTTCCGGATCAATCTGGACGGAGTGATTCTCGATTACAAGGCCAAACGGGTGTCTGAGCTGTACGTCCCCCCGGAGTTTTTTCTGGGGAAACGGGCGGAAGAGATTCTTCCCGCGGAGGTCGCCCGAAAGCTCCGGCAGGCGCTTGACCGGCTCCGGGAGACCCGGGAACCGGCCGGCGTCGAATACTGGCTGCCGGTCAACGGACGGGAGCAGTATTTCGAGGCCAAATTGTTTTTGCTTTCCGAAAACGAAGCGGCCGTTCTGGTCAAAAACATCACCGAAGAGAAAAAGGCCCTCGACGAATTGCGCAAAGACGCCCGGCTTTACCGGCTGCTTGCCGAATCGACCCAGGATTCCATATTTGTCGTCAACGGGGACGGCTGCGTCCAATACGTGAATGAAATCGGCGCGCGGCAATTCGGACGGCCTTCCGGGGAAATTCTCGGCCGGAAAATCACGGAACTGTTTCCGGAGGAAACCAGCCGGCGGCAGATGACGAATCTGCGGACCGTTTTCGAAACGGGAACGATCGGGACGTTTGAGGGGAAAGTGGTTTTCCCGGGGGAGGAAATCTGGCTGAGCACGGTGCTGATTCCCATCAAGGATTCCGAACAGAGAGTGGAAGCGGTCATGGGGATTTCCCGGAATATCACGGCGAGGAAGAAAGCGGAAGAATCGCTGCGCGAGAATGAAAATCGATACCGGGGATTGGTGGAGTCCCAGCAGGATTTAATCGTCCGGGTCGACCCCGAAGGGCGTTTCACGTTTGTCAACGACGCCTACTGCCGGAAATTCGGGAAGACCCGCGAAGAACTGCTCGGGAAGAATTTCTCGCCCCTGGTCCATCCCGACGATCTGCCCGGCACGCTGGAAGCCATGAAAGCGCTTGAGACTCCGCCCTACCGCGCGTATCTTGAGCAGCGGGCTTTGACGGCGGAGGGATGGCGGTGGATCGGATGGGAGGATTGCGCGATCCGGGACGAGCAGAATCGGCCGGTTGAAATCCAGGGCGTGGGGAGGGACATCACCGAACGGCGGCAGACGGAGGAAGCGCTCCGGTACCGGCTCGAATTCGAAAAATTGGTGACGACCTTGTCCACGAAATTCATCAACCTTTCCCCGGATGAAATCGACAGCGAGGTCAATTACGCGCTTCAGGAAATCGGGAAGTTCGTGGATGCCGACCGGAGTTATATTTTCCAGTTCCTGGAAAACGACACGATCATGGACAATGTTTACGAATGGTGCAAGGAAGGGGTGGAGCCCGAGATCCAAAATCTCAAGAATATCCGCGCCATGGACCTTCCCTGGCTGTACCGGAAAATCACGTCTTTGGAGACGGTTCATATCCCCAAGGTGGCCGATCTTCCGCAGGACGCGAATGCCGAGCGGGAGCATTTCGAATCGCAGGGGATTCACTCGCTGGTGGTTGTCCCGATGGTGTGCGGGGGGGATTTGGTGGGTTTTCTGGGATTTGATTCCGTCACGGAAGATCGGACCTGGACGGAAGACGCGGTGGCGCTGCTCAAGATTATGGGGGAGATTTTCGCGAGCGCGCTCGAGCGGAAGAGGACCGTCGAGCGGTTTAAGTATATCGCCTATCATGACTCGCTGACCGATCTTCCGAACCGGATTCTTTTTATCGACCGTCTGAATCAGGCGATCATTTCCGCCCGCCGCTATCGCCAGCATGTGGGGCTGATTCTGCTGGATTTGGACCATTTCAAGCGCGTCAATGACACGCTCGGGCATGCCTTGGGGGATCAGCTCCTGCAAATGGTCGCGGAGCGTTTGCAGAAGACTTTGCAGGAAACGGACACGGTGACGCGACTCGGGTCGGATGAGTACGCCATCCTGGTCCCGAAGATCGGGCCGACGGAGGACATGGTCAAGATTGCGGACAAAATTTACGCGGCATTGAAAATCCCGTTTTACGTCGGGGGGCACGAGCTTTTTATGAGCTGCAGCATGGGGATCAGTTTCTATCCTTCCGACGGGAAGGAAGGCGAAGTGCTGCTGCGGAACGCCGACGCGGCGATGTACCGGGCGAAAAATCACGGGAGAAATAATTACCAGCTCTATTCGTCCGCGATGAACGCGCGGGCTTTCGAACGGCTGGTCCTGGAGACAAGTCTCCGGCATGCCCTGGAAAGGGCGGAGTTCCGGGTCTACTACCAACCGCAGGTGGATTTGCGGACGGGGATGATTTCCGGGACGGAGGCGCTGGTGCGCTGGCAGCATCCGACGCTCGGACTGGTTTCTCCCGCGGAATTCATCCCGCTGGCGGAGGAGAACGGGTTTATCGTCGAGCTCGGGGAGTGGGTGCTTCACGCCGCCTGCACGCAGAACAAGGTCTGGCAGCGTCAGGGATTCCTCCCGATGACGGTTTCCGTGAATCTTTCCGCGCGGCAGTTTCAGTCGGGGAACCTCGCGAAAATGATCCGCCGCGTGTTACGGGAGACCGAACTGGAGCCCGCGTATCTGGAACTGGAACTGACGGAAGGGACGATCATGGAGAACGTGGAGGAGACCGTCGAGATCCTCCGCGAATTGAAAAAAATGGGCGTAAAGATTTCGGTCGACGATTTCGGGATCGGGTACTGTTCGCTCGGTTATCTCAGCCGTTTTCCGATCAACGCGCTCAAGATCGACAAATCCTTCATGCGGGATTTTTCGACGGAAGCGAATCATGCCGCGATTGCCGGGGCGATCATTTCGATGGCGCACGGCCTGAAGCTGGAGGTGATTGCCGAGGGAGTGGAGACCCAGCAGCAGCTTGCGTTCCTCCGCGGGAAAAGCTGCGACAAAATGCAGGGGTATCTTTTCAGCAAGCCGGTCCCGCCCGAATCTTTTTCCGAGCTTCTCCTGGAGGGGCGCGGTCCGCTCAGCCGGGAAGGTTTTTCCGCGTAAATCCGGATTAAATTTCCGCGTGGTGATTGACGGGGCCCGAGCCGTGCCCGAGGCCGGGGGCGGTTTCGATCGCCTTCGAAACGTATTTTTTTGCGGTCTCGACGGCTTTGACGAGATCGATCCCTTTCGCGAGTTCGGCCGTGACGGCCGCGGAGTAGGTGCAGCCGGTCCCGTGCGTGTGGACGGTGTCGATGCGGTTGGACGAAAACGTGAAAAACTTTTTCTGAGCGTACAGGAGGTCTTCGGCTTTTCCTTTCCGGTGCCCGCCTTTGATCAACACGGCTTTGGGCCCGAGTTGCGCGATGCGTTTTGCCGCCTCTTTCATCGAATCGTCGCCGGTGATTTCGATACCGGACAATTCGCCGGCTTCCGGGATATTGGGAGTCACGAGGTCTGCCCTGGGGAGCAGATGTTCTTTCAGGGCCTGGACGGCACGTTTTTCAACCAAGACCCCTCCGTGCTTGCTGATCATGACCGGATCGACGACAAGAGGGAAGGAAAACTCTTTTGCTTTGGCCGCGACCGCTTCGATAATCTCCCGGGTCCCCAATGCGCCGGTCTTGGCGGCCCGGGGCTTGATGTCCGCCAGGACGGCGTCCAACTGGGCAAGGACCCATTCGGGCTTGAAATATTCCACCCGGGCCAGCGATTGGGTATTTTGAGCCGTCAGAAGCGTGATCACACTCATCCCGTAGACTTTTCTTTGGTGAAAGGTCTTTAAATCGGCCTGTATGCCGGCCCCTCCCGAGGGGTCCGAACCGGCGATGGTGAGCGCGACGGGTTTCATGGTTCGAGTCCTTCCGTTTTTGCGGTAAAAACAGCCGGGCGTATTTTGTCATAAGCAATGCCGAAACGGAAGCAATATATGTATGCTTGACTTTCGTTTCGCAGACGATTAGATTTCGACTTCATGAAACGCGATATCGTTTACCTGGCATCAAAATCTCCCCGGCGCAGAAGTCTCCTGAAGAAAATGGGAGTCCGTTTTCGCGTCGTTTCTTCCCGTTACCGGGAGGAAAAGCTCCGGGGCCTTCCGCCCGAAAAGATAGCGCTCCGGCATGCAACGGGGAAAGTGAAGCGGGCCTGCGCTCCGGCCCGGGCAAGATTCATTCTGGGGGCCGACACGATTGTCTGCTGCGGGAGGCGCGTTCTGGGAAAACCGAAAACGAAAAAAGAGGCTCTCAAAATGCTGTCGCTTCTTTCGGGCCGGCTGCATCACGTGTACACGGGGGTCGCGATGCTGGATCGGAAGGCCGGGAAAGTCCGGACGGCGGTTTCGAAAACGGGGGTTTATGTGGAGCGCTTGAGCCGGGAGAGAATGCTTCAGTACGTTTCCCGTGTCAACCCCTTTGACAAGGCCGGCGCGTATGCGATTCAGGAACGACCCAAGATTGTGAGCCGGATCCGGGGATCTTATTCGAATGTGATCGGCCTTCCCGTCGAGATCGTCCGAAAAATGCTGAAGTGAAACACTCAAAGATTTGCGAAAAAGGACGTAATTCATAAGAGAGCGTTTCGGTACTTGTTTTCGAAAAGGATTCCGAAAGGAGAGACCATTTATGGAAATCATGAAAAAGATCCTGATCGGTTTATTACTTTTTTGCCTGCTGGTCCCCAGTCCGGCTTATGCGGGGAATGACCCCATTATCAAGTTCAGCCGGGGGCTCACCAATATCATCACGGCCCCTTGGGAATATTTTATCCAGACGTGCTCGTTGAGGCAGGATCACGATGCCCTGACGTCCCTTTTTGCGGGACTTCTCAGAGGGACTCTCTTTACCGTCGCGCGGGAATTGACCGGCGTCTATGACGTGGCGACATTCTTGATCCCTTTGCCTTCAAATTATCAGCCGCTGTGGAAGCCCGAGACGGTATTTGAGGCGTTTGAAGAAATTCATCCTACGGAACGGCGCTGAGCCGGTCCGCGTTCCCCTTTTTCCGGCATTATTTACGGGGAAGGGGTGTGTCTTGGTGCGGCAAGTCCGGCAGGAAGGATTTGTTTCGGTAAAAAGGGCGGATTCGGTAAGATAATACGCGGTTGGGGGAATGAATGTCAGCGGATGAAAAAATGATTTGGGATGTCGGGATTATCGGAGCCGGCGCGTCGGGGCTTGCGGCCGCGGTTTTATGCGGACGGGAAAAATTAAAGACGCTGCTTCTCGAGGGAGAAGCTTCCGCTGGGGCGAAAATTTTAATATCCGGAGGCGGGCATTGCAATATCACGCACCGGGAGGTGACGGAGAAGGATTACGGAAGCGAGGCCCCGCGAAAAGTCCGGCATGTCCTGAAGGCTTTTTCTCCCGAGGAAACGGCGGCGTTCTTCGAGTCTTTGGGTGTCCCGTTGGTCGCGGGCGAAGGCGGGAAAATATTCCCGTCCCCGTCTTCCGGCAGGGCGGTCGTGGAGGCTTTTTTGAAGGAGATCCGCCCGCTCGGAGTCCGGATTGAAACGAAGAAGAAAGTCGGGTCCGTCGTTTTCCGGGCCGGGTTGTTTTTGATCAAGGGGCGGGATTTTGAATATTTTTCGAAAACGGTTGTTTTATGCACGGGAGGTCTGTCGTATCCGTCCACGGGTTCCGACGGAACGGGATATGAAATCGCAAAAGCTTTCGGGCATCACCTGATTTCGCTGACGCCGGCTTTGACGCCGTTTCTGACGACGGATCCCGATTGCAAAAATCTTTCCGGCGTGACGCTTTCCGTATGCTTGAGTCTTTGGGCGGGCGGGAAAAAAGCCTCGGAGTCCCGGGGGGATTTTCTGTTTACCCATTCCGGCTTCAGCGGTCCCGTGGTTTTGGACATCAGCCGGCATTGGATCCGTCGGCGCACCGAAGGCCGCGCGGAGGTGAAAGCGGATTTTCTGCCCCGGATCAAAGAAGCGGATTTCCGCCTTCAGATGATTCAGGCCTGCCGGAAAACTCCCGCGAAGACGTTGAAAAAATTCCTTTCCGTCTTTTTACCGGAACGGCTGGCCGGAATGCTTCTTGAAAAACGGGGGATTGACGGGAATTTGATTTTGAATCAACTGGGACGGGAGGCGAGGGAGGCCGTTCTGAAGGCCTTGTTCCATTTTCCTCTGCCGGTCAACGGGGCTTCGGGCTATGATAAGGCGGAAGCGACGGCGGGCGGCGTCGACTTGGACGAGGTCGATTCGGCGACGCTTGAATCCAAATTCCAAAAAGGGCTTTTCTTTGCCGGAGAAATTCTGGACGCCGACGGGAGAATCGGCGGGTTTAATCTGCAGTGGGCGTGGGCCGGCGCGAACGTGGCTTCGGCGGGAGTCTTGAGGAGATTGCGTGAACGGGAAACGGATTAGTCTTTCTCTGGCGGTCGGGTTCGGCCTGATTCTGATGACCGCGCTGACGTTCGGGCGGGTCACCCAGTGCGCCTTTCTGAATTTCGACGATGACCTGTACGTGTCGGAAAACCCGCACTTAAACGCCGGGCTGACCCCGGAGGGGATTCGATGGGCGTTCGAGGCGGATCTGGTCCGGAAATCCCCGAATGCCGATTACTGGCAGCCCGTGACGTTTCTTTCGCGGATGCTGGATGTTTCGATATTCGGCATGAATCCCCGCGGACATCATCTGACCAATCTTCTCATCCATATCCTGAACGTGCTGCTGCTGTTTATTCTCGTCCGGCAAATGACCGGATCGTACTGGCGGAGCTTTTTCACGGCGGCTTTTTTTGCGGTGCATCCCCTGCAGACGGAAACCGTTGCCTGGGTGACGGCGCGAAAGGACGTCTTAAGCGTTTTTTGGGGGCTGATTTCGGTCGGGGCTTATCTCCGGTATGTCCGGAAACGTTCCGCGATCCGGATGGGGTTTCTGATTTTCACTTTTGCCATGGGATTGATGTCCAAACCGATGCTGGTGACTTTGCCCGCGCTTTTGCTGATTCTGGACGTCTGGCCCCTGAGACGGATGAATGCCGATCGCTCGATACTGCGAAGTTTTTTTGAGCGGGTATCGGAAAAATGGCCGCTGTTTTTGCTGAGCCTCCTGATGCTCCCCGTTCCTTTCATCGGGCAGAGCGGGGCGTTGACCTATTCTTCTCCTTTCCGCATTGCCGCCCAGGTCGGATTGATTTACGCCGGGTATTTCGGGAAAGTTTTCTGGCCCGCCGGATTGGGAATTTACGGGCCCTCTCCCGAATTACCGCTAGTGTGGTGGCAATGTCTCGCGGGATGGGTTTTTCTGTCGGCGGGTTCCGTTGCGGCGTTGACGGGAATGAAACGCCGGCCTTATTTTTTTGCCGGCTGGTTTTGGTGGATCATCGCTTTGATTCCGATGATCGGCCTTTGGGTCCCGGCGGACCGCTTTATGTATTTTCCGGGGATCGGGATTTTTCTGCTTACCGTTTGGGGCGTCTCGGACCGGCTGACCGGTAGGCGTCGGACGCGAATCATGCTGCCGGTTTTGGGAATGGCCGCGATCGCCGTGTTTGCTTTAACCTCGTTTTTGCAAGTGCCGTATTGGCGGGATAATTTGTCGGTCTTTGAGCGGGCGATCCGGGTGAATCCGCGGAATTATATCGCTCAAAACAATCTCGGCAACGAGCTGGCCTGCCGGGACGAATACGAAAAAGCCGCCGGATATTTTTTGCGCGCGATCGGGATCAAGCCGGATAACGCGGAGACGTACAACAATCTCGGCGTGATGAAAATGAAACAGGAAAAATGGGACGAGGCCCTGTCTTATTTTGCCCGAAGCATTTCACTGAATCCGGGATTCGCGAGGGCCCATTACAATGCCGCGGAGGTCCTTTCGAAATCGGGGAATATCAGCGGGGCGGAAGAGGAATACCGGATGGCGATCCGGATCGATCCGGATTATGTGACCGCCTATTACGGCCTGGGGGTGCTGCTGGGGCGTTCGGGGCGGAGCCTGCCGGCGGCGGAGTGTTTCTCCCGCGCGATAGAGCTGAGACCCGGTTTTGCGGAGGCCTATGCCGGGCTCGGAGTTTCGCTGGCGACTTTGGGGCGTTATGAAGAGGCGATTTCAAATTACGGGAAGGCGATACGTCTCAAGCCGGACTATCCGCAAGCGTATTACAATATGGGAGTGGCGCTGGCTTTATCGGGACGATCGGCGGACGCGGAAAAATATTTTCGGGACGCGCTTCGTTTGAATCCCGGATATGAAAAAGCGCGCGCGTATCTCGATAAAATCAAAACGGGGCAGGCGGGGGCGGAATGAAAAATTTTGACGCGGTCGTGGTCGGCGGAGGGTTGGTCGGGCTTTGCATTGCCTGTGAGCTTCGCGAGGCAAAGCTTTCGGTCGCGGTCGTTGAGCGGGAGGCCTGCGGGCAGGAGGCCTCGACGGCCGCGGCGGGAGTCCTGGCGCCGCATGCGGGGCCCCGGCTCAGGACGCCTTTTTTCGGTTTTCTCCGGCGGGCGCTTGAAATTTTCCCGGATTTTATCGGACGGACGGAACAGGAGACCGGTATCGATACGGATTTTTTCCGTTCCGAGCTTCTGTACGTCGCCTTTGATCAGGAGGAAAAGGAAGCGCTTGAGCAGCGGTACCGGTGGCAGGTCGACGCGGGAGTCAAAGCCGAATGGCTTCCCCCGGACCGGGTCAGGGAGCTGGAGCCCTGTGTCGCGGCCGGGGCGTTGAACGGAATTTATTTCCCGGAAGATTGCCAGGTGAATAACGAGCGGCTGGTCTGCGCGGTGAAAAAACTTGCCGAAAAACTCGGCGCGGAAATTTTCGAGCATAACCCCGCTCTGAAATTCCGAATCGAGAACGGAAAAATCACGGGGGTCGAGACGCGGGAAGGCGTTTTGAACGCACCCGTTGCGGTGAACGCAGCCGGTGCCTGGGGCAATTTTGATCCGTCGCTTCCTTTTCGCATTCCCCTCAAGCCTTCTCGGGGACAGATTCTCCTTTTTGATCAGGACCGGCCGTGTTTTCGCCGGGTGCTTCATATCCCGGGAACTTACGCGGTGACCCGCCGGGACGGGAAAGTGCTGGTCGGTTCCACCGTCGAGTCCGCCGGTTACGATAAGCGGGTGACGGCGAAGGGGATTCGGAAATTAAGCGGGGGGCTCGTTAAAATCAGCGGGGATCCCGCGCCTTTCCGTTTCTGCGAGGCCCGGGCGGGATTGAGGCCCCGATCCCGGGACAATCAGCCGATTTTGGGGGACACGCCCGTCGGGGGATTGGTCCTTGCGGTCGGGCATTTCCGGAACGGCATCCTGCTCGCTCCGATCACGGCGAAAGTCATTGCCGAGACGATCTTAAAGAAACCGCTTTCTTTCGACATCCGGCCTTTCGACGTCTTGAGATTCCCTCCTGAAATCGAAAAGACGAAGAGGCGGAAGCGCTGAGGAAATATTCTTTCAGGATTTCTTTGTCACAGAACCCCATTTTTAATTTTCGGATTTTTGTTTTCGGGAAAACCGCCATTTTTTGCCCTTCGGTCAATTTCAGCCCCCGGAGGGGAAACGGAATCGGATAGGTGAAAATATATTCCGTCGCGAAGCGGGTGAAAAATTTCCCGAAAAGCCGGAGTTTTTGGGCCTCGAGCGTGAGATTCAGTTCTTCCTTCATTTCCCGGCGGGCGGCTTGGCGGGGTGTTTCGCCGGGTTCCAAGGCCCCGCCGAAGAGCACCCAGCGGCCGGGAAACGGGATGCGCGGATTTTGATCCCTCTGCTGGAGAAGGACCCGGTTCTTCCGGCCGAAGAAAATAACCGATGCGACGCTTCGTTTTTCGGGCTTTTCCCGGGGCATGGCGAGGTCTAGTACCGTATGCCGAAAAATTTGAATTCGCCCGTCGGCGGGGACCATTCCGGCCGGACGTCCCGGATGTAACGGGCCATTTCCGATTCGCGGACCGCGGTAAGAAAATCCTTCAGTTCCGTCTCCGTCCCTTCCGCGATGACTTCAACCTTTCCGGACGGGAGGTTTCGCACGTAACCGGTGACGTTGAAATGAGCGGCGATCCGCTCCGTCGCGTAGCGGAACCCGACGCCCTGGACGGTTCCGCCGAAAAGGATTTCGAGCCGTTTGTTCATGAAATTTCTCCGCGGTTATTCTACCCGTTTTGAGTCGAAACCGCAGCAAGATCGGAGATGATTTTTGGATATCAGAAACGTGCCGGGGAAGTGTATAATAACCGGGCAAGAAAGGATGACCGAGACGTGAAATTCATCAGAATGAGCGTGCCCGATGTGGTACTGATCGAACCCGGTCTGTTTGAGGATTCGCGGGGTTTTTTTTACGAATCCTACAATCAGAAGGTCTTCGCGACAGAAGGGCTCCCTTCCGATTTTGTCCAGGACAATCATGTGCGTTCCCACCGGGGGATTTTGCGGGGGCTTCACTATCAGATCGAACCGATGGCCCAGGGGAAGCTGATCCGGGCCGTTCGCGGCGAGATTTTCGACGTGGCGGTGGATATCCGGAAGGGATCGGAAACTTTCGGGAAGCATGTGGGCGTCACGCTCGGCGAGAAAAACAGGAAAATGCTTTTTATCCCGGCCGGATTCGCGCACGGGTATTGCTCGCTGACGGACGGGAGCGAGGTCCTGTACAAGGTCACCAATTTTTACTCCCCCCGGCATGAGCGGGGGCTCCTTTGGAACGATCCCGATCTCGGAATCGAATGGCCGCGGCTGGACCGGGAATACGCTCTTTCCGAAAGGGATCAGAAATACCCGCGCCTGAAAGATTTGTGACGGGGAAAGAAAATCGAAATCTTTAGGATTCATAAATGACCGGGTGAAGGGGCCGGGAGGGGAAATGATGTTCGGCAAAATTTCCGAAAAATGTCCCAAATGCGGCAGCTCCGATCTCTGCTACAGTTCTTCTCCGTGGCGGGACATGCTGCGGCGTCTTCGGGGGAGCCGGAGGCGTTATTGCCGGTCCTGCGAAGAACGATGGGTGGGGGTTGATAAGACGGTCTTTCCGGTTTCATTCAAAATGACGGTCCTGATTGTTCTCGGCGTTACGGCCGCTTTGATGATTGCGTTGATGGCGACCACTTCGTTCAATCCCGTCGATTGGGTCAAAAGCCAGGTGGTCAATCAGTACGACAAGACCTACGGAGGCGACAGCCGAAAAAAACTCTGGCAGGATTGGGGGAAACTCTATCATGCCCGGAGCGGGGCGGAAGCGGATTACGGATCCCATTAAAAAGCGGCGTTTCCTGCGAAGGGCCGGCGAATCCGGGGAAGCCATTCCGGCAGAGGAAGGGAGATGAAATGGGTAAATCGTCTATTCTGAGATATCTGAGCCAGACCTTTTCCATTACCTCCGACAGCTGTCCCAAATGCGGCGGCGATCAGATCCGTTACAGCTCGGTGTGGTGGCGCAATTTCGAAAGGTTCATGCGGGGCAGTAAACGGCGCTATTGCAAGACCTGCGGCAATAAATGGTTTTCGAAACGGCAGATCGGGATATCCGAACTGAAGAAAAAAATTCTTTTTCTTGCCATTCTTGCCATTATCGCTGTTTTCATCGGTGTGCTGCTGAATTTGTTCATGAAGCCTTCCGCCTCGGATCTGGCGGAACAGGAGCTGATGAGCGTCGAGACTCAGGTCGAAATGAGTACCCCTCTTTCTTCCTAAACCGAAATTGCCGCGATTCGGAGCATTTTTGTAGAAGTGGGTGGAAGGAATAAACCAGCCATGATTTCATATGAGATTGAACAGAAGTATCGGTTGAAAAACCTTTCCGCAATGCGCCGGAGACTTCGGGCCTTCGGCGCCCGGAAGCTGTCCGGAGGGACCGAGTATAACGCGCTGTTTGACCGGGAAGGGATGCTCCGGTTTCGAAAGCAGGTGCTTCGTTTGAGGGAATTTTCCGGAAAGGGACGGTTGACGCTAAAAGGCCCCAGGATGAAGCGGAAACACTATTCGAGAAGGATGGAGATCGAGACGGCCGTTGATTTCGGGAAGATGGAGCAGATTTTGAAGATGACGGGCTTCAGGAAAACCGTTTCTTACCGGAAATACCGCGAAGAATACCTGCTTTCTTCCTGCACGATCACGCTGGACCGAGTCCCCCGTTTCGGGCGCTTTCTTGAAATCGAAGGGGCTCCGGAAAAAATACGGAAAGTCGCCGCAAGATTGGGGCTCGGGGATCGGGACAAGGAACCCCGCTCGTATCTTGAGATGATTTTCGGTAAAAGGAAGTTTGAGGGCTGACCCGGAAGGTTCACGATGAATATCGATTTTTTTCTTCTGGTCTACGGCGTGATGATTGCCGGGGTTTTGGCCGTGATGTGGATTCAAAGGAGGCGGAAGGGGGAGACCGGGAAAGGTTTTTTCGCCAAAATGCGGGGCGGCGCGGTTAACAGAAATTGGAAAGGAAATTACGGCGGCGTCGAATACACTCACGAATATTCCTCGGGCGGGGAGAACATCCCTTCCTATTTCAGAATTTCCGTTGCCTGTCCGTCCAAGGGCGGGTTCCGGGTCGTCAAGGAAAACGCGTTCGACGTTTTTTTTAAAAAACTCGGCGTCTCGAAAGAAATTCAAACCGGGGACCCTGATTTCGACCGGGATTTCTATATTCTGACCGATGCCGTTGATTTTTCGAAGGCCTATTTTTCGGAAAGCCCCAGACGGCAGGCCATCCGCCGTCTTTTCGCTTCGGGCATTGCCGAAGTCCGGCATAACGGAAAGACGCTGGAAGTGAAATGGAGCCCTTTCGAATTAAAGGACGATACGGATCTGACGTTTATCGAAAAAGCCGCCGGCGAAATGGAAGCCCTCGCGAAAGACATGCCTTTGTTTTTTCAACGCTCTCTGAATCCCGATTCTGCCGGGGTCAAAAAAAAGAGAATCCTGTGCTTCGGGGTCCCGATTTTTCTTTTCATTGCGGGAGGACTTTCGGCCGTATTTGGGATGGAATTTTACCGGCCTCTGGATTGGCCGGAACTTTTCCTGAAATCACTCCGGTACAGCCTTCCTTCATTAATTTTGTTTTTGTGGCTTTCGTTTCAATGGCTCAAAGGGAGGGCGGCTTCTCACCGGGAACTTCTGATTCTCCTGAGCATGTCCGTGACCGCATATCTCTTATCCGGATTTGGGTTTATGACTTTCTGGAACGGTTTTGCGGACCTGGAAAGTCCGGCGGTTTTCGAATCGGTGCCGGTGATTGAGAAATATAAAAAAGAATCCGATTCCGGAACGACTTACTATGCGGAACTGGGGTCCTGGCGTGATGGAAAACGGGTTGAACGGATGAGGGTTAAAAAGGAAATCTATCTATCGG
Source organism: Candidatus Omnitrophota bacterium (assembly GCA_029561555.1). Classification (GTDB taxonomy): domain Bacteria; phylum Omnitrophota; class Omnitrophia; order Omnitrophales; family Omnitrophaceae; genus JAKQXH01. The sequence goes on along the minus strand of JAKQXH010000058.1, from coordinate 52,931 downwards.
TTGTTCCCGGGAAAACCGCGATGACGGTTTCGGTGAAGCCGGGGCGGTTGGGGTTCGAATGGGTTGAATCTTTGAAACCGGAAGAGAAAACCGGCCGGGGGATTTGAAACGGACCGGAGGGGCTGACGGGCCGAAAAAAGTGCAGAAATAAATGGAAAGGGCCGTTATTTCTTTAGTAAACTAATGCAAATGAAACGGGAACCGGATTGTTGCTGTCATAAGCATGTGAAGAAAACTCGGTCTTTAGGCAAAGGAAAAGGAGTGCTTGCGATGAAGAAAACGCTTTTAATGCTGGTCGGGATTTTATTAGTGGCTTTTTTAGGATTGGTGGTGTTGAGGGACGCGGTGGCTAAAGTGGCTGTGGAAAACGGCGTTCGCATCGCGACCGGGCTGCCGCTTCATATCGGGAGCCTGCATATCGGACTCCGGAATGTTTTGGTCCACATCCGGGACATGAAAGTGGGCAATCCTCAGGGGTATGAGGATAAAGTTATGGCGGACATCCCTGAAATCTACTTTGACATTTCGGTGCGCTCTCTGCTGAAGGGGAAGATTCATGTCCCCGCGATCCGGATCAATCTGAAGGAGTTCCTGATCGTGAAGAACCAGTCGGGGAAGCTAAACCTGAACGAAATCAAAGGCATCAAGGCTCAGGAGGGCGCGGCGAAAACTCCGGCCGCGAAACCGGAGGAGAAAGGGAAGCCCGCCGAGATGCGGATCGACAGCCTGGAGCTCAAGATCGACAAAGTCGTTTTTAAGGACTATTCGACGGGGGCGGCGCCTTCCGTCAGCGAGTTCAACATTAAGATCGACGAAAAATACTCCGATGTCAAAAACTTCAACGCCATCGTGAGCCTGATCGTGCTGAAGGCGATGACGAACAGCACCATCGCAACGCTGACGAATTTTGACGTCGACAGCCTGAAGGGGTCGGTTTCGGGGATGGTGGGATCTTCCGCGAAAATCGTGGGGGATGTGACCGCTAAAACGGAAGAAAGCCTGAAACAAACGGCTCAGCAGGCCCAGCAGGTCGGCGCGTCCGCGGTTGACACGCTCAAACAGACTTCCGGCAACGCCCAACAGGTGGCCGGAGAAGTCAAGGATGTCGCTAAAAAGACGGCGGAAGAATTGGGTTCGGTAGCCAAAGGGCTGACCAGCGGTCTGAAATCGGTGAATCCTTTCGCCAAGACCGGCGAAGAAAAAACCGCCAAATAAAAAACGGCAATAAAGGGAGAGGACAATGGGAAACGAGATTTCGGCCATCCAGAAGCTGGTCAACACCCTGATCGAATTTTCCGTTAACTACAGTTTCCAGGTTGTCGGGGCCCTCATTGTCCTCTTCCTCGGCTGGATGATCGCCAAATGGACGGCGGCGCTTCTTCTGGCTTTGTTCGAGAAAAAGAAGCTGGACGTAACGTTCTCGGGATTTCTTGCCGGCCTTGTCAAGCTCGTGATCGTCGGGTTTGCGGTGATCATCGCTTTGGGGAAATTCGGGATCACCATCGCGCCTTTTATCGCGGCCCTCGGCGCGATGATCTTCGGCGCGACGTACGCCATTCAGGGGCCCTTGTCGAATTACGGGGCGGGGATCGCGATCATTCTCGGCCGGCCTTTTGTGATCGGGGACACCGTCACGGTCACCGGCGTGAGCGGGGTCGTGGACCAGGTGAAGCTTGCGTCGACGACCCTGGTGACCGAAGATAACGTGAAGATCACGATCCCGAACAAGCATATCGTCGGGGAAATTATTCAGAATTCGGGACCGAACAAGGTTGTGGAGTCCGTGATCGGGATCAGCTACGGGGACGATCCGGAGAAAGCGGTTCGCGTGATTCAGCAGGTCCTGGCCGGTTTTAAAGAGGTGACGGATCAACCCCCTCCTCAAATCGGGATACAGGCTTTCGGGGATTCTTCGGTGAACATCGAATTCCGCTACTGGGTTCCGACCCGGAAATACTTCCAGATTTCTCACGTCGTCAGCCTCGCCGTTTACCGGGCGGTCAAAGCGGCCGGATTGAACATTCCCTTTCCTCAGCGGGAAGTCAAAATACTTTCCAAATAAAAATCCCCGGATGAAAATCCGGGGATTTTTATCGATCGTTTTTCCGGGAAGAGCCGTATTCGGTCCTGATCCGGAGAGGGTGCCCGTTTCCGGGACAAGGATCCTCAGCGGTTGCAGACGACGTAGGCGACCCGCGGGATCACGATGGCGACGGTTACGATAAAAGCGATTGTGAAGACAATGAAAACTCCCAACAACCATTTGTTCATTGCGCTCTCCTTTTTATAATGCCGCTCAGGTCCTGTAAAATCGTTTCACGAAAACCCCGAAAAAGTATAAACGCCCGCCGAACATTCGGTCAAGGCAATCTTCGCCGGATCAGTCTCCGGGTTCGTTGAATTTCTCGAGGAACGCGACCGCGTTTTCGTGGAGAAATTCAATGGAAAGATTCAGGCGCCGTTCGATTTCTCCCTCCCGGATTGCCTGCGGAGACAGAGGCTCGCCGTATTGACAGTGATTTTCCAGGACGAGGAGCTTGTTGTTGTCGGGGACCGACTCGACGCGGACTTCGAACGAGTAAGGGGTGTCGTTCACCATCGGAAACATGAAGCGGAATCCGACCCCCTGAATGGGGCGGGCAAAAAGCGCGGTCCGCTCTCCGTCCAGGCGCAGGACCTGCTCGCCGATGAAGACTCTGGCGTCGTCCGTTCCGTAAGGGCGGGCGTGGATGCGGACGATGTAAATCTGCTGCAAAATCACCGGGATTTGCAGGGTATCCAGAGCCGGGAGGAGGACGGTCTTGGCGGTTTCCGCGAAGGCCTTGGCGCTTTCGAGCTGTGAAGGGTAATCGTGAAGAAGGATGATCTGATTCGGGAAGAAATTGCCGCGCAGGATTTCATCCGTGTCCGCCTTCTTTTCGAAACCGTATCCGTCTTCCTTGAAAAAAGTCCGGGTCGCTCCGGTTTCTTTTCCGATCTTCCGGATCAGCTCTTCCCGTATTTCTTGCGGAACGGAAACCGGGATATGGTTAAAGGCCGCCTGATAGCTTACGTGAACGATCGTGTCCCGGTTCATGAGTTAAAGTGATTTCTCCCGTTGATTTAACGGCAGAAGCATACACGAAAGGGAAAAATTCCGCAAATTGAAATAAGTTTTACGGCTCGCGTCCGGGGGATGTCTTGCGGTAAAATAAAACGCGGGAAAAGATTAGGGGGAATTAAATGGGGGAAATCGAATCGGTTCGGGGAGACATTACCCGGCAGGCGGTCGAAGCGATTGTCAACGCGGCGAACACCACTTTGCTGGGCGGCGGCGGAGTGGACGGCGCGATTCACCGGGCCGCGGGGCCGGAACTGCTCGAAGAATGCCGGAGGATCGGAGGCTGTCCGACCGGAGAGGCCAGGATGACCAAAGGTTACCGGCTTCCCGCGAAGTATGTGATCCACACGGCCGGACCGGTTTGGCACGGAGGCGGCCGGCGGGAGGAGGCGTTGCTGAGAGACTGTTACCGGAATTCCATGGAATTGGCCGCGAAACACGGGATCAAGAGCATCGCATTCCCTTCCATCAGCACGGGAGCGTATCGCTTTCCCATTGAGCGGGCTTCCCGGATCGCGGTCGAGACGGTCCGGGAGATTCTGGGGGGAACGCCGGAAATCGAGAAGGTCGTTTTTGTGTGTTTCAGTGACGGCGATTATGCAATTTACCGGCGCCTGGTCGGGGAAATGCAATGCTGACCGGGAAATTGCCTCCGCTTTTTATCGAACGGCTTGGGAAAATCTTTCCGGAGGCGGATGCCGGCGGGTTGATCGAAACGTTTTCATTCGCAAGGCCGGTTTCGTTCCGAGTCAACACTTTGAAGACGTCCGCCGAGGCATTGATTCCGGAACTTTCACGGGCGGGACTTTCGACCCAAAAAGTTTCCTGGTGTCCCGAAGTTTATATCCTTCCGCGGAAGGATTTGAGGGCCCTTCAGGAGACGAGGGCCTATCGCGAAGGAGAGCTTTACGTCCAGAGCCTTTCCAGCCTGATTCCCGTTCTGGCGCTTTCTCCTTCACCGGGCGACAACGTTCTGGATCTTGCGGCGGCGCCGGGGAGCAAAACCACTCAGATTGCCTGCATGATGAAAGGGACGGGGCATTTGGCCGCCAACGACAATAACCGGGGACGGTTCTTCAAACTGAAGAATACGGTCGAACTTCAAGGGGCGGAGAATGTCGAATTTTCATGCAAACCGGGGGAGTGTTTCGGGAAACAATTTCCGGATCGATTCGATAAAGTCCTGGTGGACGCGCAGTGCAGTTCGGAAGGGCGTTTCCGGGCGGGAGATGAGGCGTCCTGGAAATTCTGGAAACCCGCCAAAATCAGGGAAATGTCCCGGAAGCAGAAGAAACTTCTTCTCTCGGGGCTTTCGGCGCTGAAGCCCGGAGGAAGCCTTGTCTATTCGACTTGCACGTTTGCGCCGGAGGAAAACGAAGCGGTCCTGGATTGGGCGGTCCGGAAGCTGGCCGGACGGGCGGAAATTTGTGAAATTGAGTTTCCGGTTCCGAACAGGACTCCCGGTCTTTCGGAGTGGGAAGGGAAGGCTTTTCATCCTTCCGTGAAAAATGCCGTCAGAATTTTTCCGGACCGCGAGATGGAAGGGTTCTTCATCGCGAAAGTGGCCAAAAGCGGTTAACCGATATGGATAGCGACGAACCGAAAGATTGGGAAGAGGTTCGGGAGGAAGCCGTTCCCGAACAGCTTAAACGGAAGTGGATCGTGGAGGAGCATTTTGGGGAAAAATTGACCGCGTGTCCTTCCTGCGGGAAGCTCACGCCACGCGACGGATTAACCTGTCTTTTTTGTGACGCAAGATTAAACGAGGATACGGGGCTTCTTGGGAAATTGCTGAAATGGCTTAAAGGGAGTTAGAAATCAGGGGTCACGCCCCTTTTCCCTACTAGTCCCTACTAGCTTTTTTGTCTTTGGTCTTCAGTCTGCAGTCTGTGGTCTGTAGTCTTTACACTTTTAAGCAAAAAGGGGTGTGACCCCATATATCTTTTGATTGTTTTGAGTTGCGATAAAATCGAGTTTATCCCAGATCCTAAAGAAAAGATCCGCTTTGAATTTCGGTAAAAGGCGGCGTTCGTTTCGGATGACGGCATAAAGTTTTCTTTCCGACAGAAGTCTCGCGAGAAGTTCCCCTCCGAGAGCCTGTCGTTTATCCGAATTCTCAAGTATTTCAAAAACATCCCGAAGCGTGCCGCTTTCTCCGTTCAGTTGAATCCCCTTAAGGAAATTGAGGATTCGGGCGGTGACGAATAATGTGTAAATGTCTTCCCGCTTGAAATGTTCCGATTCAATAGCCATGGCGGTCAATCTTGATTTGAAGATATCTTCCTCGTCCGGCGGAGGAAATTTCTCCGCGATGGGGGAATGGGGCGTGAGATAGAACGGGGAGGATCCGATCAGGACCGGAAGTTGTGCCATCCGGATCAACGTTTCGGTCATGGATTCCAAAGAGGCTCCGGGGAACCCGAGGATGTGATAGGAAACCGTTTTAAATCCGAGCCGGGCGGCTCCCCGCACGATTTCGACGTATTTTTCGGCGGAATAAGGCCGCCGGTTTGACCGGAGAAGGCCCTCTTCCGTGCTGACGAGTGAAATGTTCAGATGGGAAAAGCCGGCGCGCTTCATCAGTTCCAGAAGTTCCGGATCGAGGCTCAGATAAGAAATTCCGTTCATGGCCAGGAGGCGGATGTCTTTCCCGGAGAATCTCTTGATCAGCTCTTTGCAGAGCGCTTTCATTTCGGAGATATAGAAAGTCAGATTGTCGTCTTCAAAATCAAAAACCCGTATTCCTTCCCGGACCCGGGCCTCGATTTCCGCGACGATATCTTCGACGGATCTTTTCCGGTAGCGGTCGCCGAAAGTCAGATGCACGGAACAGAAACTGCAATGATGCGGGCATCCTCTCGAGGTGATGATGAAACTCATGGGTTGTTTTTCAAAACAGTAATTCCCCGGGTCAAGATCCGAAAAGTCCGGACGGGGAATTTCTTCGATCGGGCAATTGGGCTCGATTTTATTCAGAACCGGCACTCCGTTTTCTTTGAAACCGAGATTGGGGACTTCCGCGAATTCCCGGTTTCCGGTCCAGGCGCGCAGGAATTCGACCAAAGGCCTTTCGCCTTCTCCCCGGATCAGGAAATCGACGCAGGAGTTTCCCAGCATGAGAAGCGGAGCGGCCGAGGCGTGCGGACCTCCGATCAGAATGGGAGCGGCCAGTTTTTTCTTGACGGCTTCCGCGCAGCGCAGGACTTCGCGGTAATAAGGCGAAAAGAGGGATGAGATTCCGACTAAATCCGGTTTTGTTTCCGATACTTCATCCGCGACGGCTTCGAAGGAGGCGCCGAAATGATAATAGTGATGGAACGCGGAAAAAGGGCTTTTGTCGGGGCCGATGTAGTAATCTTCAAGATACTTTAATTCACCGGGAAGAGAAATGGTCCTGCGCCCCCGTCCTTGATGGAAATCTTTCACGATCACTTCGACGTCGGGAAGGTGCTTTTTGACGGCGGCCTTGAGATAGCAAAGTCCGATCGGCTGAAGACGGATGTCGGTATCGTAAAAATCCTGAACCGGCGGTTGAAACAAAAGCAATCTCATTTTGAATGGCCCGAAATGAATTTTAAAAAGATTCCGGCTAAAGACTAGCATGTTTTTACCGGACGATGGAAGCGGGAAAATAGGATAAGTGCTTTTCTTACCGGGGCAATGGATTTATAATTCTGCCATGAATTTTTCAAAAAGAATCCTTTTCCCCGTCTTGCTTTTATTGCTGATCTTTCTGGCGATCGAAGGGGCTTCCTTCGCGGCGCTTTCCCTTGCGAGAGGGAGATTTTTCTCTTTCGCCGAGGCGGATCATGCGCGGCGGATCGCCGCGGAGAACCGCATCAGTTTTTACCCGGGTTCGGTCCTAATTCCGGAATGGATGAAGGCGGACACCTTGCATCCGTATGTCGGTTTTGTCCTGGCGCCGCCGACTCCGGCGGATCCCTACGGATTCCAAAATTCGGTCAGCCCGATTCAGAAAAAATCGCCGGAGAAGGTCATCGTGGGAATCCTGGGAGGTTCCGTCGCCGGGCAGGTTTTCGACTGGGGTGAGGAGGCGCTGCTTGGGGAGTTGCGCCGGGCGCCTTCCTTCCGGGGCAAAGAGATCGTGATGATCCGTCTGGCGGCGGGGGGCTATAAACAACCGCAGCAATTGATGATCGTCAATTATCTATTGATGCTGGGGGCGGAATTTGACGTCCTGATCAATATCGACGGATTCAACGAGATTTCACTGCCGTTTGTCGAGAACATTCCCAAGAATGTCTTTCCGGCCTATCCCCGGTTGTGGTATATGCGGGTCGGTACGTTATCCACGTCCGAATTGATGGGGCATGTGGGCAAGATCACGATTCTGAAGGGGATGAAGAGCCGGTGGGCCGCTTTTTTTTCGAGATTTCCATTCCGGGACAGCTCGGCGTTTTATATTGTCTGGAAGGCCGGCGATACCCTGATCGACCGTTTTTTGTATAATGAAAATTCGGCCGTGCTGGATTATAAGCCCCAAAAAAGTAATTATGCGGAAACCGGTCCTCTGGTGCATTACGAAAAAGAATCGGCTTTGTATGAGGACCTTGCGGCGATTTGGGAGAGGAGTTCCGTTTTGCTGAATCAGCTTTGCAGGGAAAACGGAATCCGCTATTTTCACTTTCTGCAGCCGAATCAGTATGTCGCCGGCTCGAAAGTGCTGACGGCAAAGGAAAAAAAGGAGTGTTATGACGAGCATCGCCGGTATTCGATCCCGGTGATCAAAGGTTACCGGTATTTGATGTCCGCGGGGCGCGATCTTTCCGCGAAAGGGATACGCTTTCATGATTTGACGAAACTGTTTGTTCCGGAAAAAGGGCCGGTTTACGCGGACCCGATGTGTCATTTCAATAAACGGGGTTGCATGATTTTGGGGTCGGCGATCGGAAAAATAATTCTTGAGGAAGACGAAGGAGGTTGAGGGGGAATGGCGGATGCGAATGATTTAGCTTCCGGGAATGCGATCCGGGAAGGGGACTTTGTTTTGCTGTGGTTTGATGAAGATGATGTGAGTTATCTGGTTGAAGCCAGGCCGGGAAAGAAGGCGGCGATTCACCGGGGGAGGCCGCTGGAGGTGGATTCCTGGATCGGGGCGCCGTACGGGACGAAAGTCGAATGCGCGCACGGAACGGGGTATTTGCTGAAGCCTTCCACGGAAGATTTGATGTTCAAAAATTCACGGGAAAGCGGCGTCATTTATCCGAAAGACGCGGGCTTGATCCTGATACGGGCCGGGATTTCGGCGGGAAAGAAAGTCCTCGAAGTGGGGACCGGGTCCGGAACACTGACCGGCGCTCTGGCACGGGCCGTCGCGCCGGACGGCAGGGTTTTTACGCATGACCGGCGGGATGATTTCCTGGAACTGGCCCGGAAAAATATCCGGCGTTTCGGATTGCAGGATTATGTGGAGTTCCGGCGGAGGGAACCGCAGGAGGCTTTCCCCGAGAAGGATTTCGACGCGGTGATTCTGGACATCCCGACCCCTTGGGAGGAGGTGGATGTCGTGAAGGAAGCCATGAAGGGCAGCGCGGCGCTGATCAGCCTGAATCCCACATTCAATCAAATTGAGCGGATGGCGGAGGCCTTGCGTCGGGCCGGTTTTATCCGGGTCGAGGCCTGCGAATTGCTGGAGCGGCCGATTCTCGCGCGGGAAGGCAAAACCCGGCCGGTTCAGCGCATGGTCTCCCACACGGAATTCATCGTCTCCGCGGTGAAGGTGAATTCATGAAAAGGAAATACGAGATGAGCGAGAAAAAAGACAAGGACCCGGCGGAACTTCAGAAAGAGCTGTCGGAGGCTTTTAAGAAAATCATGGAGCATGCGACGGTGGTGACGCCGCCGAAGGCCGAGGCTCCCAAGGAAGAGCCGGGGAAAGCGGAAGAAGAAAAGTTTAAACGGGTTTTGGACTTTCATCTCAAGCCGAAAGACATCAAGAAATACCTGGACCGGTATGTGATCAAGCAGGATGAGGCGAAAAAAGTCCTGGCGACGGTAATTTGCGATCATTACAACCACATCAAGGCTTGCCGGGACGGGAAGAAATGCCGGCATTACGTCAAACAGAACGTGATCATTCTCGGGCCGACGGGGGTCGGGAAGACTTATCTGGTCCGGAGCCTTGCGGAATTGATCGGGGTCCCGTTCGTGAAAGGTGACGCGACGAAATTCAGCGAGACCGGATATGTCGGGGGGGATGTCGAAGACCTGGTCCGGGAGCTTGTCGGCAAGGCGGACGGGGACGCGGAGCTTGCGGAATGCGGGATCGTTTATCTCGATGAAATCGACAAAATCGCGGCGCCTTCTCACGTGATCGGGCGCGACGTGAGCGGGAGCGGGGTCCAGCGGGGGCTTCTCAAGTTGCTGGAGGAGACGGACGTGCCGGTCCGAAGTCCCATGGATATTCAATCCCAAATTCAAGCGGTCATGGATTTACAGCGTAAAGGAAAAACGGCGCGGGCGACGGTCAATACCCGTCACGTCCTTTTCATCGTGAGCGGGGCGTTCGGCGAGCTGAATTCGATCGTCGAGAAAAGATTGCGGCAGAGCGTCGTGGGTTTTTCGCAGAAACCCGCGGAGCATTCCGGGGCGGGGAATGTGCTGAATGAAGTCCGGACGGAGGATTTCGTGACGTTCGGATTTGAACCGGAGTTTGTCGGACGTCTGCCGGTGCGGGTGGTCTGCGATCCGTTGTCGGAAGAGGATCTGTACCGGATTTTGACGGAATCGGAAGGCTCGATCCTCCGCCAATACGCGGCGGATTTCCGCGGATACGGGATCGATGCGAGATTTGAGAAGGACGCGCTCCGGGAGATCGCGAAGAAAGCCGCCCGGGAAGGGACCGGCGCCCGCGGGCTTCTCACGGTTTGCGAGAAAATTTTAAGGGGCTTCAAATACGAACTGCCTTCGACTCAGATCCGGGAATTCGATCTGACAAAGGAAGGCGTCCTGTCTCCCGGGGCGCGGCTCGGAGAGCTTCTGAAAGGTGAAGTCGAGCATGAGATCGTGTCGGCGATCCGGCGTTTCGAACAGGATTTTTTCGAGAAAAACCGCATCCGCCTCCGTTTGGATCCTTCCGCCTGCGAGGCGGTCAAGGGACAAATGGCGGGAAAGGAATGCGACGCGCCGGAATTTCTCGGGAAACTTTTTTCGAATTACGCCTACGGACTCGCCCTGATTTCGGAAAAGAACGGCGGGAAGGAATTCCTGATTTCCAAAGAAGCGATTGAAAATCCCAACGCCGTCTTGAACGGCTGGATCAAAGAGGCCTATAAAGGCTAAGTAACTATTCAAGAGTTTTTTAAAATTTCAGGCCATAAAGTTCGGCAAATCTGCTTCCGCGATCGGCGGTTCGTCCACTCCTGCGGCGTCCGACCGCCTGCGCTCTCACCGTTTGGACTGACGTTTTACGCCAGACCAAGCTCCAAACGGTTGCGAGAGCTCGCTCCAGTCAGATTTGCCGAACAAGACGAACATCGTTTTCGGCATACAAAAACTTATGCATTGTTACTTAGCCGTTTTGCGCGGTATTTTCAAGCAAGCCGATTTTTCCCGTCAGAACCTGTTCTTCCCGAAGAACACTTTTTTTGATCCGTCGCCCTGACGGATCGACAATTGCGGAATAGCCGTTCGGGGAAACCCGGATGAGCCACCGGTTTGATTCGATCGCTCTCAGGCTGTCCTGAAACAGGTGATAATAAGGCAAATCCGTGTTCGCGAAATGTCCGGGATTGGACAGGGCCGCGATGCATTCCGCTCCCGATGAAACCGCTTTTCGCGCGGGGCCGGGGAGAACGTCTTCATAGCACAAAAGGACGCCGAATGTTCCGAACGACGCCTTAAGGGGCGCGGCGTTGTCCCCGGTTATTTCCGGAATCCCCCGGAACGGGGGAGCCTGTGCCGCCTGATAAAGGCCCGCGATTTTTCCGTCCGGCGCGTAAAGGATCGCGACATCCAAAAAATTTTTCCCGGGGTCCCCGCCGGGTTTTTCCGGGATATGACTTCCGATAAGGATATGGCTTTTTGTTGATCGCGCCAGGCCGGCGAAAAAACCGGGATTGCGCAGGGGATCGTCCGGAAGCGTGTAAAGGGGGAGAACGATCAGATCGGGGGCTTCTTCCGCGGCTTTCAAAATCAATTCCCGGTAACGGCGGTAGATCTCATCCCGGTGTTTTCCCCGCCAGGCGTCCGAGATCGGCAGGTTGTGCTGAATCAGGGATACTTTCACGGATTTTTTTGTGTCGCCCGTCTTTTGCATTCTGAAATGCCCGTGGAAATAAATTCCCGAAACAACGAGAGAGGACAAGAGAAATCCGCACCAGGCCCCGGGCGATTTCTTCCGGGTTAAAAGCGCGGCGGAGGCATTGACGCCCATAAGGGCTCCCGACAGGAGACAAAAGTCCGCATAGGAGACGACTTGCATCAGGGCGGGCGGGCCGTAGAACGGGAGCTGCAGGGCCGCGGCCCCCAGCGGGGTCAGGGCGAATATTTTTTCGAGAGCCGCCCATAAACCGATCGAAACCGGGATCAAAAGAGCGGAGAAGTTTATTTTTGAGAACAAGCGGATTCCCGAGAAATAAACCGCGAAAACGGGAGAAACGATCAGCCAAACCGAGGAAAAAGTCCGGAGGCTGTACGCAGTGAGCCAGCAAAAGAAGATTCCGTAATAAAAGGCGCCCGCAAAGAGCGCGCAAAAAAACAACTTTGAAAATTTTATTTTCGGATCAAACGCCAGAAGAAAGAGCGGGAAAAAACCGGCATAAGACAACATCCAGAGCCCGAAAGGCTGAAGGCCCGAGACAAGGAGAAGGCAAGCAATAAGGGTTAGCATAAACGAATTATATCATATGGGGTCACACCTGATTTTTAGGTGTGACCCCACTTCTTGTTTACGTTATAATACCTCCCGATATTATTGGAGCGCTAGCCTACGATATGACTGAAAAATTGACTTCCGGCCGGAAAACTCTGGAAAAAGAGCAGAAATTGACGCCGATGATGGAACAGTACCGTTCCATCCAGAAGACTCTGCCGACGGACACGATTCTTTTCTTCCGCCTCGGGGATTTTTACGAAATGTTTTTTCAGGACGCGATCCGGGCCTCGGATATCCTGAACATTACCCTGACCGGACGGGAAGGCGGCGAAGCGGGCCGCGTTCCCATGTGCGGGATCCCGTATCACGCGTTCCAGGGGTATGTGCGCAAACTGCTGGACGAAAACCTCAAGGTGGCCGTTTGCGAACAGATGGGGGATCCGAAACTCGCCAAAGGCCTGGTGGAACGGAAAGTCACCCGGATCATTACTCCCGCCACTTATTTGGACGAGGAAAGCAAGGACGCCGCGCCCGAATACATGGCCGCGATCGCGACGGACGGGAAGCATTTCGCGCTGTCTTTTCTGGAGCTGAGCACGGGCGAATTTTGCGTGAGGGAAATTCCGGAAGACCGGCTGGTCAGCGAACTTTCCCTTCTCCTGCCGAGAGAGGTCATTCTCCCCAAGCGATTGGCCGGGCATTCGCCGCTTGTTACCTACCTTAAGGAGACTTTGCGCGTGAGCCTGACGGTCTACGAAGACTGGATTTTTGAAGCGGAAGAAGGGCTGAGGCATCTGACGGAGGCTTTCCGGCTTGCTTCCGAGCGGAGCATCCCTTTTTCCGGACAGCCGTTATGCGTCAGCGCGTCCGGAGCGGTTTTGTATTATCTGAAGGACCACTTTCATTCGGCCCTCGATCATATCCGTCTCCCCCGCCTGCTGGACACGAGCGACTACATGATTCTCGACCGGCAGACGCAGAGAAGCCTCGAATTGGTCTCCGGCATGACGGGGAAAAAGGGGACGACGCTTCTTTCCGCGATCGACGCGACGCGCACCTCCATGGGCGGGCGGACGCTCTACCAGTGGGTGACCCATCCTCTTCTGACGGTCCGGGAAATCCGGAAACGCCAGAGCGGCGTCGAGGAATTGACCCGCCAGTCGGCCAGAACGAAATCCTTCTGTTCTCTGCTCGAGGGGATCAGGGACGTGGAGAGGACTTTGAGCCGCCTCAATTACGGAGTGGCCAACGCGCGCGATCTTCTCAATCTGAAGATTTTTCTCGGGAAAGTGCCCGAGATCCAGGAATTGCTGAGCGACGCCCGGAGCGAAATTCTCAAGGAGCTTCTGGGGGCGTTGATCCCTTTTCCGAACCTGCTTGATCTGATCGGGCAGGCGATTGTCGATGAGCCTCCCCTGAGCGTGAAGGAAGGGGGGCTGATCCGCGACAAATATTCGATCGAACTCGACGAGCTCCGGAATATCGCCCGGAACGGACGGAATTGGATCGTCGAATTCCAAAAGAAGGAAATCGAACGCACGGGGATCAAGTCTCTGAAGATCCGGTATTCCCAGGTGTTCGGCTACACGATCGAAGTGAGCCAGTCAAACCTGAATTCGGTCCCTTCCGATTATATCCGGAAACAGACGCTGGCGAACGCCGAACGGTTTATCGTCCCGGAGCTGATCGAGTGGGACCAGAAGATTTCCGGGGCCGAGGAGAAAATCAAAGCGCTGGAGTTTCGGCTGTTTGACGAAATCCGGGGAAAAATTTTGGAAGAGCTTGCGCCCCTGCAGGAAATGGCAAAGGCCATCGGGGTTTTGGACGCCCTTCTGTCGCTTGCCATGATCGCGGTTCAGAAAAAATGGGTCAAGCCCGAGGTGACGGAATCTCAGGAACTCCGGATCGAGGGAGGGAGGCATCCGGTGGTGGAGGCGATGCTGCCGCTCGGCCAGTTCGTCGAAAACGACGCGCTCCTGGACACGAAGGAAAATCAACTGATCATTCTGACCGGCCCGAATATGGCCGGGAAATCCACGTACATCCGGCAGGTCGCTTTGATCGTGCTGCTGGCCCAGATGGGGTCCTTTGTCCCGGCCCGTTCCGCCAGGGTCGGTCTTGTGGACAGGATTTTCACCCGGATCGGCGCGAGCGACAATCTCGCCGGAGGGGAAAGCACGTTCATGGTCGAGATGATCGAAGCGGCCCATATTCTGCGGAACGCCACGGACCGGAGCCTGCTGATTCTCGATGAAGTGGGGCGCGGCACGTCGACGTTTGACGGCGTGAGCATCGCCTGGGCGATTTGCGAGCATCTGGCGCGGGAAGGCGGGTGCCCCCGGACTCTTTTTGCCACGCATTACCACGAACTCACGCAGTTGGAGGAGCATTTTCCCCGCGTGAAGAATTACAATATCACCGTCAAAGAGACGAGGGACGGCATCGTGTTCCTGAGAAAAGTCGTCCGGGGAGGTTCCGACCGCAGTTACGGGATTCATGTCGCCCGCCTGGCGGGAATCCCGAAGTCGGTGACCGACCGGGCAAGCGAGATCCTCGAAATCCTCGAGAGCGAAAACACGGAAGCGACGCAGATTATCGAGAGGCAGAACCGCCCGGATTCAAAAAAAGATACCGGCCGGCAGCTGACCTTTTTCGGGACCGCGAAACCGGAGCATCCCCTGCTGGATGAGATCCGGAATTCGGGGGTCGATCGGATGACTCCGCTTGAAGCGTTGACGAAACTGGCCGAATGGAAAAAGAAACTGGCGGCGGAAGGGGACGGGAAATGAGCAAAGGGATCATTCATGTTCTTCCCGAGACGGTCGCGAACAAGATCGCCGCGGGAGAGGTGGTCGAACGGCCGGCCTCCGTGGTCAAGGAACTGGTCGAAAATTCGCTGGATGCCGGCGCCGCATCGGTCGAGATTGAAATCGCGCACGGCGGAAAAAGTCTGATCCGGGTTTCCGACGACGGGAACGGCATGAACCGCACGGACGCCGAGCTTGCCTTTCTCCGGCATGCGACGAGCAAAATCCTCGAAGTCGAGGACCTTCAGACGATCCAATCGTTCGGGTTCCGCGGGGAAGCGCTTCCGAGCATTGCCGCCGTCTCCCGCGTGAAACTCGTGACGGGTTTCGCCGGTGAACTCGCGGGGACCGAGATCCAGATCGAAGGAGGCATCCGGAGCGCCGTTTCGGACTGCCCGGTCCGCGCCGGGACTCTGATCGAAGTCCGGGATCTTTTTTTCAACACGCCGGCGCGGAGGAAATTTCTGAAGTCCGACGCCGTCGAGATGGGGCATATCCTGGATATGGTTTCCAACGTGGCGTTTGCCAATCTTTCCGTGCGTTTTTCCCTGAAATCCGGGAACCGCGTTTTGCTGGACCTTCCCCCCGCGCAGACGGCGATGGAACGGGCCCGGTTTGTGTTCGGGGAAGAACCGGCCAAGCATCTGCTCGAAATGGAAGGGGAAAGCAAGGGGATACGCTTTACGGGGCTGATCGGGAAACCGTTTATCTCCCGGGCGAACCGTTCCGGGCAGGTTTTCTTCGTGAACCGCCGCTGGGTCCGGGCGCTTTCCCTGGGATACGCGCTGCAGGACGGTTTTTACGGTCTTCTGATGGACGGGAAATACCCGGTTGCGGTGGTCTTTCTCGAGGCCGATCCGGAATGGGTGGACGTGAACGTCCATCCGACGAAGCAGGAAGTGAAACTGTCGCATGAATCCGAAATCAAGTCCCTTTTGCGGAAAATCGTCACGGACCGGCTCATGAAAGAGCAGGACCTGGTCCCCGCCCTGCAGTTGCGGCTCGGCCAGCCCAAGATTTTCGGGAAAGAAACCGCGCAACCGGTAGAATTCACGCTCCGGGAGGAAGCGCATTCCGTCCGGGATTCCGGCGGCGGATATTTCAGCGGGGACGTTTCCTCCGCCGCGGAGACGATTTCCCTCAAGGAGAAATTCCAGATTACCCGCGTGCTGGGACAGGTGCACAACACGTTTGTCGTGGCGGAAACGGAAGAAGGGTTCCTCCTGGTGGACCAGCATGCGGCGCATGAGCGGATCGTATTTGAGGCATTTTCGAAAAACTTTCGTTCCGAGAACCCGGAACGCCAGACCCTTTTAATGGACGAAATCCTTGAAATCCATCCGAAACAAACGGAACTTTTCAAGCAACTGCTTCCGAGTCTGAGGCAGGTGGGCTTTGAGATCGAACCGTTCGGAGAGACGTCTTTTATCATTCGGTCTTATCCCGCCGTCTTAAAAGAGGCTCCCGCCGTTTTCATCAAAAGCTGTCTGGAGCAGCGCGAAGAAGGAAAGATCCGCACTTCGGCGGACAATCAGACGGATGAAATCGCCGCGTTGATCGCGTGTAAGAAAAAATCCGTGAAGGCCCATGATGCGCTCAGACCCGAAGCGGTTTGGGCGCTGCTTCAGAAACTGGCGCAGTGCGAAAACCCGTTTTCGTGCCCGCACGGGCGTCCCACCTTCCTGAAATTCACGGTCGCTGATCTCGAGAAACAATTCAAGAGGAAATGATCCTGCGCAGTTCCGGCCTTGTTGCCGGAACGGAGTGCCGAAAGAAGGCTGATAGGCGGCGAGAGGGACGTTTCTTAAAAGAAAAAGAACCGTTTCTTTTTCTGGGTATCGTCTTTACCTTTGAATACGAGCTTCCAAGGGTGACGCTTTAAATCTTCCGTCATCTCCTTCATATTGCCGGAGGCGGAATTCAGGTTCTGCACGATTTGCTGGATATCGGTCCGGTTTTCCGTCAGGGCGTCGTTGAGATTGACGACCAATTCTTCGAATGAGGCGGTTGTTTTCTGAAGCTCGTCCGCGATGTCGGTCCCTTTCTTGAGGATTTCGTAGAAAGCGATCGGGTCCGTGCCGATCAACGGCTCACCGGCGGGGAGGGGCGGCGCGTCGGCCGAGCCGGGCGTGAGTTCGACGAATTTTTCCCCCATGAATCCCATGATTTCAATGAAGGCCTTGGAATCTTTCCGGAGAACGGCTTTTTGGGAGAGGGAAACCGTCACGGAGATTTCCTTGCTTTGGTTCTCGAGGATTTCGATTTTCGTGACTTTTCCGACTTTGTGTCCGGCAAAATGAACGGGCGCGTTTGTCTGAAGGCCGCTGATGTAGTTGAAAAGGATGTTGACCTTGTAGGTTTCCTGAAAAATCTGCAATCGGCCCGCCGCGAAAAGCAGCGCGATCAGCGCGATCGCGGCGAGAGTGATGAAGAGTCCCGAGCGGATTTCGTCGTGCGAGTAAGTATCAGTTCTTTTTTTCATGGCCTGTTTCCCTGGGGTTTCCGTTTGAGTTAAGAGTCAATGTCGTCTCCGAAAATGCTTTTTAGATAATTTTCCTTGGTTTCCCGAATGGCGGCCGAATCCTCGATTTCGCCGTTGATGAATTGCCTCACGTAGGGGACATCGGAGTCCTGGACTTCTTGGGGCGTGCCGAAAGCGACGACCTTCCCTTTCTGCAAGACCGCGACGCGGTCCGCGATCCGGAACGCGCTTTTCATTTCGTGGCTGACCACCACGGACGTGATCTTCAGTTTGTGGGTGAGGTCCGTGATCAGGTGGTCGACGACGGTCGCGGTGATCGGATCGAGCCCCGCGCCGGGTTCGTCATAAAAGACGATTTTCGGGTCCAACGCCAGCGCGCGCGCGAGGGCAACCCGTTTTTTCATGCCGCCGCTCAATTCGTAAGGCATCAGGTCTTCGAATCCGGTGAGTCCGACGAGTTCGAGTTTCACTTTGACGATGATTTCGATGATCGGAGCGTCGAGATCCGTGTGCTCCCGGAGCGGGAGGGCCACGTTTTCCCCGACGGTGAGCGAATTGAACAATGCCGCTCCCTGGAACAACATGCCGAATTTCTTCCGGGTTTCGTTCCGCTCTTCTTCGGTCGAGCGGCTCATGTTTTTTCCGAACAGGAAAATTTCCCCGCGGTCCGGTTCGATCAGGCCGATAACGGATCTTAAGAGCGTGCTCTTGCCGCAGCCCGATCCTCCCATGATGACCAGGGTTTCCCCTTCGCGGACGTCGAGGTTGATTCCGTTCAGGATCTTTCTTTGGCCGAAAGATTTGTAGACGCCTTTGACGGAAATGATCGGATCGGCCGGATTCATGGGAATAAATAGTAGAAAATGGCGGTGAAGAGACAGTCGGCCACGATGATGGCGATAATGGAAAGCACGACGGAGGCGGTGGTCGCTTTTCCCACTCCTTCGGCCCCTTCGTCGACCGAAAATCCCTTGTGAATGGAAATGAACCCGATCAGAACCGCGAACACGAAACTTTTGATGATACCGGTCAGGACGTCTTTCATGACGAGCATGTCGAAGCTTTTGATGATGTAAAGTCCCGAGGAAATACCGAGGCTCAGCGTCCCGACCAGGTAACCTCCGAACATCCCGATGATGTCGGCCAGCGCCGTCAGACACGGGAGCATGATGGCCAGTGCGAGGAGGCGCGGAATGGCCAGGAACGGGATGACCGGGATTCCCATCGTGGTGAGGGCATCCAGTTCTTCCTGGACTTTCATGGTGCCGAGCTCGGCGGTGATTCTTGCGCCGATTCTTCCCGAGATGACGACAGCGGTGACAACCGGTCCGAGTTCCCGCGTGACGGAGAGGCTGACCAGGCTGCCGGTATACAGAATGGCCCCGAACTGCCGCAGCTGATAGGCCGCCTGAAGGGCGAGGACCGCTCCGATGGAAGCCGCGACCAGTGCGACGATCCCGAACGAATCGTTTCCCATCAGGACCAGTTGTTTCGCAAAGGCCTCCCGCACCAATTTGCTCTTTCGTCCGGTCAGGTAAAGGCCGGTCCAGCGAAGGGAGGCCGTCACCAGTTTCGCGATCCCGTAAACTTCCGAGAAGAACCGGTGGCTGCGCGCTCCCAGGGAGCCGAGGAAATCTAAAATAGAATCGAAGAATTTTATCCGCATCAAATGTTCCGGTTAAAACCTGAAATCAGAGGGGTTGAAAAGAATACGGATCAAGAGACAAACCGCAGCGCTTCTTCTTCCGTTTTGGCGATCAGAAAAATGGAATTCAACTTTGCGATTTCGAACACGCTTTGAACGCTTTCGCTCAGATTGAACAGCGAGAATTTTGCTCCGTAGTGTTTCATTTTCTGATAAAGTTCGACGAACGTGGCAAGGCCCGAACTGTCGACGTATTCCACTTTCGCGAGATCGATCATGATTTTCGGGGCCTGGGATTCTATCAGCTTTTCGAGTTCCTTCCGCAGATTGGGCGAGGAATGAAAATCGAGATCCCCCTGGAGCGCGATGACCGTTACGTTTTGTTCGTTTTTCTTGATCTGGATTTTCATGGTTTAAGGCTCCTCCTTATTGGGGGAACGGTTTTTGTATTTAACCAGCGTCAGCTCCGTGCCCCTCGCGTGCCGCGTATTATACTTCAATTCGTCCGTAAATGTCTTCATGAAATAAATGCCGAGCCCTCCCGGATTGACCGGAGGAAGCGTGGGAGAAGGGATTTTCGCGAGATCGATTTTTTTTCCGTAATCCCGGATTTTCAAAATGACTCTGTCTTTCCGGTCGTCGACGGTGATATGGATTTTTCCGTCGGGCGCGTTTCCGTACGCATGGCGGATGGAATTCGTGCAGGCTTCGACCACGGACACGAGAATTCCGTAGAGCTCTTTTTCCGAGAGGCCGGGGCCGCCGAGCGCTTGGGCGAGGTCTTTGCGCAGGGGCTCCAGGTTTTCGGTCCGGCTTTCGATTAAAAAAGTCCTTCGGCTCATGACTCTCCAAACGGTTTGAAGTTTTTTTCGTAAAATCCGTCGATGATCTTAAAGAACACCTTCACAATCGACGGGTCGAATTTTTTCCCGCTCATGGAGCGCACGTATTCCAGCACCGATTCCTTGGTCATGGCCGGCTTATAAGGCCGCGCCGTGGCGAGGGCGTCGAAATAATCGGCCAGCGAGACGATTCGGGCCGGGAGGGGGATGTTTCCTTCTTTGAGCCCGTCGGGGTATCCGGATCCGTCATAATTTTCGTGATGATTGCGGACCGCGGGGATCAGATCCCAGAGCAGATGGGAATTGAGCACGATGAAATGGCCTTTTTCGGGGTGCTGGTTCATGCGGGCCCGCTCTTCGGGCGTAAAATTTCCGGGTTTGTAGAGGAGTTCGTCGGAGATTCCGATTTTTCCGATATCATGAAGCAGGGCGCCCCGCCGGATAGTTTCTATTTTAGCCGGACTGAATCCCAATCCTTTGGCAAGGACTACGGAGAGACTGGCTACCCGCTCGGAATGTCCTTTGGTGTATTCATCCCGTTCCTCCAGCGCCCGGACGAGAATCATCATCATTTCCACGAGCACTTCTTTCTTGTGCCCGATTTCTCTCAGAAGAGTCCCGCTCCGTTTTTTGCCCGACACGGCTTTTTTCCGCATATGAAAAGAATTATAAGCAATTTCCCCGGCAGCACAACTCCGTTTTGACGAAATCGTTTGCGCCGACGGGCCGGGGGCCGGAAAAGGTTTTTTCAAAAAGCTTGAAATATCGACCGGAGTTGATTAGGATTACATTCCATGACCAATCCAGATCACGATTATCAGTCCGCGCACGAAATCGGTAAAATTTTCAATTCACTGCTTGACCGGCAAGTTCTGTCGGAATTTTTTTTGGAAAGCGCCCGGAATCTGGTCCCGGCCGACGCCAGTCTGTTGTTCCTGGTCGGAAGCAATGAGCAGATTTGGCTTGAGGCCCAGACCGGCGATCCCGGGAAACCGACGGTTGAGATCGAACGGGAGGCTCACGCCGTTTTGGATAAAGGCCATCCCGCTCTTGACGGCCGTTCGTTGTTTGTTCCCCTTCTCGCCCGGAACAATCCCGTCGGCATTGCCTGTTTTTTCAGGAAACCGGGTGAGCCCGTTTTTGAGCGACGGGACCTTGATCTGGTGTTCGACCTGGCTTCCCAGGCGGCAAGCGCCCTCAAGAACCTTTTTCTTTTCGAGGAAAACGTGCGGATGGCGCGTTTGGCTGCGATCGGAGAGACCGTCAGCATGGTGATGCATGAGATCAAGAACATTTTACAGATCGCCAAGCTGAGTGATGAACTGTTCCGGCGCGGGATCAAAGATAAAAATCAAAAGTTTATCGATCACGGATTGGAAGGGATGTCCAAGGCGATCCATCAGATGGACGGATTTGTCTGGGACATGCTCAGTTTGACGAAGGATTACAAGATCGAATGCCAGAAAGTGGACCTGAAGGTTTTGCTGTCCGAATTGGAGCAGGATCTGAGCGGGAAGGCCAAACAGCTTGAAGTTAAACTGGATTTCCGGGCGGAAGACGGCCTCGGGCCGGTGAATGCCGATAATCGCTCGCTTTACCGGGCGATTTTGAATCTTGCTCAAAATGCCATGGAGGCCTGCGGCAAGGATGAATCCTGGGTCCGGATCCGCGCAAAATCCTGCGACAGCGAATCATACGAGATTACGATCGAAGACAACGGAGAAGGCATGAGCCCCGAAGTGAAAGGCAGGCTGTTTCAGGCGTTTTTTTCGACCAAAGGGAAACAGGGGACGGGACTCGGGCTTCTGATTGCTTCCAGGACGTTTCATGCGCATCACGGTGTGGTGCAGGTCGAAAGCGAACTTGGAAAAGGGACTTTATTCAAGGTTACCCTCCCGAAGAATCCTTCCTGAAGTTATTTTACGCCGCCGGGTTTCGGCGGAGCCGGATTTCGAGCGCCCGATGAGCGGCGGATTTTATGAAAGGCCGGGATTTTTAATTTTGAAGAAAGTGAGAAGAACGGTGCGGAAAATTCTCGCCCTTGCGCTTTTTGCCTTATCGCTGGGACCTTTTCTTTGGGCGCAGCCCGCGAGTTTTTCTCCGGATGACGAGCGGTTTTTGGACGAAGTCGAGCGGAAGGCCTTTGATTATTTCAACCGGGAGCATCATCCGAAGACGGGGCTTGTGAAAGACAAGGCCGTCAATGCCGGAAACGATCAGAGCCGGATCGCGAGCATTGCGGCGACCGGATTCGGCCTCACGGCCATGTGCGTGGGAGCGGAGAGGGGTTGGATCGAAAAAAAAGACGCTCGGGAATATTGCGTCAAGACTCTGCGATTCGCCCTGAAGCAATTGCCGGTCCAGCGCGGTTTTTTTTATCATTTTATGGATTGGAGGACCGGTAAGCCGACCAAGTATTCCGAAATTTCTTCGGTTGATACGGCATTGTTCCTCGCCGGGGCGCTGACGGCCGGGGAATATTTCAAAGGGACGGAAATCGAAACGATGGCCCAAGCCCTTTACGAACGCGCGGATTTTTCCTGGATGCTGAACGGCGGAAGAACTCTTTCGATGGGATGGAAACCGGATTCCGGATTCCTGAAAGAACGGTGGAATTCCTATAATGAGTCCCTCATATTGTACCTTCTCGCAATCGCTTCGCCGGCGCATCCGATCCCCGCGGAGTCCTGGCGGGCCGTGAAGAAAAAAATCGGGGTTTACGGTACGCACGTCCTGATTTATTGTCCCCCGCTTTTCACGCATCAGTATTCCCAGGTTTGGCTTGATTTGCGGAATAAAAATGACGGGGTCGCGGATTATTTCGAGAATTCCCGCGTCGCGACGATCGTGAACCGCGAATTTTGCATCGATCGGAGCGATCAAAACAAAACGTATTCCGAAAATATCTGGGGCCTGACGGCCTGCATGGGGCCCGACGGGTACAAGGCCTACGGGGCGCCGCCCGGCAACGCCCCGCAGGACGGGACGATCGCGCCGACGGCGGCGGGAGGCAGCATCGTTTTTACGCCGGAACTTTCCCTGAAGGCGTTTCGCGCGATGGCGTCCGATCCGGACTTGAAGGGAAAGATTTCGGGGAAATACGGATTTTGCGACGCTTTCAATCTGAAACGGCCCTGGTTTTCAAATGAAGTGATCGGAATCGATCAGGGGCCGATTGCCTTGATGATTGAAAATTTGCGGAGCGAAATGGTCTGGCGCCTTTTTATGCGAAATCCTTCGGTGAAAGAGGGACTGGGGAAAATGGGATTCCGGGAGGGGACGCTCCGTCTAAAACGGCCGAAGCGCCCTTTGGTCGAAATCCCGAAACGGGACCGGGAGATAACGATTGACGGAAATTTGAACGATTGGGATTTGGGATCCGCCACGGAACTCCGGCTGCAGGAACATTACGAGGTCGGGGAGATCGGGGATGATGCGGATTTGTCCGGCGATTTTTATTTTGCCTGGGACGAGGATTTTCTTTATGCCGCCGCCCGCGTTCGCGACGAGAGCCTGATCCTGAATCAGAAAGGCGAGAAGATCTGGAAGGACGATTGCATCGAATTATTCGTCAATCCCGACGGGAAAGGCCTGCGGTGGGGAAGGCAAAAGGACGTTCAATTGGGATTCAGTCCGGCGGCTTCCGGGGATGACGTCCGGTGCTGGGCGTGGTTTCAGTCCTATGATCCCATGACAAGGGGATTGGCCGAAGCCAAGGTGAAGCGAAAGGTCGACGGATACGATTTGGAAGCCAGGATTTCCTGGAAATTTCTGAAGATGGACCCCTCGGAAGGGCTGCGATTCGGGTTCAGTCCTGCCGTCCATGATGCCGATTACGACCGGTCCGACGGCAAAGAGAACTTATTTTTCCTTCCGGACGGGAAAAACGACTGTTTCATTCTGGGAAAGGCCATTCTCCGGGGGACGGAAAATTAAAACTCTTTATTGATGAATAGGAAAGGCTCCCCGAGGGCTTATTTTCTTGTATTCGAAGAACCGAAGCTCGTTTCCCAATTTTTGATGGTTTTTTTGACGTCTAAGATGGCTTTTTCGATCTTGTCCACGGTCTTTTCAAGGGCGACGGTTTCGTTTCGCTGAATGGTCCAGCGTACCGTTTTGTTCACGTTCTGGACGAAAAGGACCGGGTCGTCGGTATAGTTTAGATAGTCCATCGCCCGACGTTTCCACAATTTTTTTGCCAGATATTTTTTCTCCCGGGCGGTATAAACGATAAAGTTGACGTTGGGGTGAAGAAACTCAATCCCCCGATAGATTTCATCGGCCCTCATCCCTCCGAAAGAATAATCAATAATGATTAAATTCGGGTTTTCCTGATGAATCTTTGATGAAAGGTCGCGTATGGAGGTCACGAGGCTGATTGTATAGAAGGAATTCAAGATGCGGATGACTTTTTTGGCGAATGGCTGATTCGATATGGCTAACACAATCTTAAAGTCTTTCATCGGCATGGCTCAGTCTCCTTTTCCATATTATAAAGCGGCCTATTATAACTTGGGCCAAAGGATTTGACATCAAGAAAAAGGCAGGGTACCTTTTAGGTAGAAAGGCGGGAGTGCCATGAAACGAAAGAAAGTCCTAAATTGTGTCGTGCTCAGCTGTTTGGATAAACCCGCGCTTATTTTTCGCTGGTTCCGGCGGCGTTATTTCTTCCGGTGCTTCAGCAAGTCGAAATCCCTCCAACCGACCCTTTGAGGAGTCCGGAATTCGTTAAAGTTTTCTCTGCCCGGCGGGCATCGTCCCCATAGAGGAAGTCCCTCTAACCTTCTCGAATGGGAAATTTTGAAATTTCCTCGGCTATCGCTGACGCGGGGCTTTCTTGACAATCGGAGGCTAAATTGCCATAATCCAAAATCGTACGGAAATAAAGACCGGTAAAAAGGTTATAGGAAGGAGGGATCGGAAAAATGATTTCGATACTCAAAGATTTTAAAGCGGTGCTGGACCGGGATCCTGCCGCGAGGACCATCTTCGCTCCGATCGAAATTCTGCTGACTTATTCGGGATTTCAGGCTTTAGTCGTGCACCGGATCAGCCATAGCATTTATAAACTCCGAATTCCTTTGCTTCCGAGACTGCTCTCCCACCTGGCCCGGTTCTTTACGGGAGTTGAAATTCATCCCGGCGCGACAATCGGTTCCGGTTTTTTTATCGATCACGGGATGGGCGTGGTGATCGGGGAAACCGCCGAAATCGGCAGCAATGTGACGCTCTATCAGGGCGTGACGTTGGGTGGGACGGGAAAGGAAAAGGGGAAACGGCATCCGACGGTAGGCAACAATGTCGTGGTGGGCGCTCACGCGACGGTTTTGGGCAATATCCGCATCGGGAACAACGTGAAAATCGGAGCCGGATCGGTCGTGGTGACGTCGGTCCCCGATAATTGCACCGTGGTCGGAGTCCCGGCGGAAGTGGTCCGGATACAGGGAGAAAAAGTCTCTTCTCAGAACCTGGATCACGGGGACTTGCCGGACCCGCTCAAAGAGCTCCGGGAAAGAATGCTTCTGCTTCAGAGAGAAATTGAGAATCTTGACGGGCATATGAAAGGTTTTGAGAACGAATTCAAGAAGAAATAACCGGCGCTTCTTTTTTGCCGGTCCGGACGGCGGGGGCAATTCCGCTTTTTCCGTTGACTCTTGAAGGGATTCCAATAAACTTAGCTTCATGTTTCTTTTATCTCCTTATTTTTCGGCAGGATCGAAATGAAACTCCGGACTTATTCGGACGGCGGGGCGCGGGGTAATCCGGGGCCCGGTGGGATCGGGATCCTGATTTGCGACGCCCGGGATAAGGTCCTGGCCGAACACAGGGACGTGATCGGGACCGCGACCAACAATGTGGCCGAATATTGCGCCCTCATCGCGGCCCTTTCGATCGCCAAGGAATTCGGGGCGGACGAAGTCGAGGCTTTCCTGGACAGCGAGTTGGTGGTCTGCCAGATGAGCGGGAAATACAAAGTGAAGTCCGATTCGATCCGGGAATTGGTCGGTGAGGTCAGGAAACTGGAGCGGGAATTCAAGACGGTTTCCTACCGGCATCTTCCCCGGGAACATTCGCGGATGCGAGAGGCGGATCGATTGGTGAATCAGGCTCTGGATGCCGGTAACTGAGACGGCGGAAAAAAAAGGCACGGTTCCATGACCTTTGTCTTGATGATTTTAACCGGAGCGGCCGCCGGCTTTCTGAGCGGCGCGTTGGGGGTCGGCGGCGGGACGGTTTTGATCCCCGCCTTTATGCGCTTTTTCGGGATGGAAACGCACCGGGCGTTCGGGACCTCGCTTGCGGTCATCGTCCTGACGGCTTTTTTCGGCGCGATCCGCTACAAAATGGACCACATGGTTGATCTGAAAGTTTTTGCCGTGGTTTCCGTTTTTTCCGTTATCGGAGTTCTGATCGGAGCGCATATCTCTCTGGGGCTGGAAGCGGGACTTTTGAGGAAAATTTTTGCGGTATTTTTGGCCGTTGTTGCGGTTCACATGTTTTTCAAAGCATAATCGGAGCGGAAAATGAGTCAGACCATTGCGAAAAAGGTGCCGGCACAGCGTTTCGGCGAACAGTATAAAGGTTTCAGAACGGAATTGCTGGAAGCGGTGGACAAGGTGTGCGCTTCCGGGCAGTTTATTTTGGGGGAGGAAGTCAGGCTTTTTGAGGAAGAATACGCGAAATGGCTCGGCGCGGCCTATGCGGCCGGGGTCGGGAACGGAACGGACGCGATTGTGCTCGCTCTTTTGGCGCTGGGGATCGGACCGGGCGATGAAGTGATCGCGCCGTCTCACACGTATTTCGCGACGGGAAACGCGATCGTGAAAACGGGCGCGAAACTGGTCCTGGCCGATATCGATCTTGAGACCTACAACATCGATCCCGCCCGGATCGAGAAAAGAATCACGAAAAAAACCAAGGCCATTGTGCCGGTGCATTTGTACGGGCAGCCCTGCCGGATGGATCAGATCGTGCCGCTCGCGAAAAAGCACAATCTTTTTCTGGTCGAAGACTGCGCGCAGGCCCACGGAACGAAATTCGAAGGGCGGTCGGTCGGGACTTTCGGCGAGTTCGGCTGTTTCAGTTTTTTTCCGACCAAGAACCTCGGCGCGTACGGAGACGCCGGGATCGTGGTGACTTCGGACGAAAAGCTTTTGCAGGAAGTCCGCATCCTCCGGAATCAGGGCATGACCAAGCGGTATCATCACGACAAACTCGGATTCAATTCGAGGCTCGACACGCTGCAGGCCGCGATTTTGCGGGTCAAGCTGCGCAAATACATGGCCGGCGCGCTTGAGACCCGGAGAAAACGGGCTCTCGCTTATACCGAGATGATCGCGCGGGCGGGATTGGGGCAGGTGAAAGTTCCTTTCGAGGACCCCCGCGGTCATCACACGTATCATCAGTACGTGATCCGGGTCGAGAAACGGGATGAACTGCTGAAGCATCTCGGCGACGCCGGAGTGGAGTGCTACATCTACTATCCCTTTCCTCTGCATTTGACCCGCGCGCTTGAATTTTCCGGATACCGGCAGGGGGATTTCCCGAATTCGGAGAAAGCGGCGGCCGAGACTTTCGCGCTTCCGATCTATCCGGAGCTGACGGACGCCGATCAGGAATATGTCGTGGAAAAGATCAGTGAATTTTACGCGCGGTAATCTATAGAAAGAGAGACGGCCTGAAATGAAAAAGAGAATCCCCCTGAATGCGGGTATCGAAGCCGTGCAGAAGCGCGGAAGCCGGATTGTCGCCGAAGGGAAGCACATGCTGCCCGCGGCATCCCTCATGGTCGCGGCGGGCGTTTTAGAAAAGGTCTCCGACCGCGGGAAGCCGTTTATCACGGTCATCAATTCCTACACGAATCAAATCCCCGGCCACGCCCGGTTGAATGTCCTCGGCGAAAAGCTGGTGTCCTGCCTCCGCGCGAAAGGTTTCAACGTCTGGTACGCGAATATCGGCGGCGCGGTCGATGACGGGATTGCGATGGGGCATTTCGGGATGAAATATTCCCTGCCGTCCCGCGAGCTGATCGCCGATCAGATCGAAACGATTGTCGGGGCGCATCCCTGCGACGCGTGGATTGGTATCGGGAATTGCGACAAAATCGTTCCCGCGATGCTGAACGCGACGGTCCGCCTCAACATCCCCGCGCTGTACGTGAGCGGGGGACCGATGCTGGCCGGGAAGAACAATACGGATCTGATCACCGTCTTTGAAGGGGTCGGAAGCGAGGCCGCCGGGAAAATCACTCCGACGCAGCTTGAAAACCTTGCCGAGTCGGCCTGCATGACCTGCGGAAGCTGTGCCGGCATGTTCACGGCGAATTCCATGAATTGTCTCGCCGAGGCGATCGGAATGGCCCTGCCCGGAAACGGGACGATCCCGGCCGCGGTCTGGACGGACCGCGAAAAAGGGACCTGGAACGTGAATCCCGAAAGGATCGCTTTGGTGACGCGCGCCGCGGACACGATCGAATACCTTCTTAAAAACAATATCCGGCCTCTGGATATCGTCACCCGGGAGGCGATCGACAACGCTTTTATTCTGGATCTCGCGATGGGGGGATCGACGAACACCGTCCTTCACACGCTGGCGCTCGCGCGGGAGGCCGGCATCGATTATCCGCTCTCCCGCATCAACGAGTTGGCGGAAGTTACCCCGAACGTGTGCAAGGTTTCTCCGTCGAGGCCCGAAATTCACCTGGAGGATGTCCACCGGGTCGGAGGCATTGCCGCGATTCTGAAGGCCGTTCATCAAGACGGCCGCGCTCCGCTCAAGCTGAATCTTCTGACCTGCGCGGGCAGTCTGGGAGATGCCGTCCTGAAAGCGCCGGACGCCGACGGGGATGTCATCCGTTCGGGAGAAAAAGTTTTTTCCGAAAAAGGCGGCCTTGCGATTCTCTACGGAAATATCGCGCCGGAAGGGGCGGTCGTGAAAACCGCGGGCGTCGAGAAAGACATGATGCAATTCAAAGGGAAAGCGAAATGTTTTTCTTCCCAGGAAGAAGCGCTGGATGCCATCCTCGGCGGGAAGATTTCGGACGGGGATGTGGTGGTGATCCGCTATGAAGGCCCCAAAGGAGGACCGGGAATGCAGGAAATGCTTTCGCCTACGTCCGCGCTCAAAGGTAGGGGCCTTCGTGCCGCGTTGATCACGGACGGCCGGTTTTCGGGCGGGACGCGGGGGCTTTGCATCGGGCATATCTCCCCGGAAGCCGCGGCGGGAGGACCGATCGCGGTGATTCGGGACGGGGACCGGATCGAAATCGATGCCGAACGGCGAACGCTCGATCTTACGGTCCCGGAAAAGGAAATCCGGGAGCGTCTGTCCCGGTTAAAACCTTTTGTCCCCAAAGTCACCCGGGGATGGCTCGGACGATACGCCCGGCATGTTTTGAGCGCCCATACCGGCGCGGTGATGGACAATACGGTTTCGGATTAACCTCGCGCGACAAAACCCGGGCGGGACCTTCCGGCGCGGGCCCTTAATGCCGGGATGACTTCCCGCGACGGTTTTCTAAAAAAGAATATCCGGATTTCAAAATGAAAAAAATCCTTATCGCAATCGGGCTGATTTTTTTTCTGATTCTCGCGGCGATCGCGATTTTTATCGTCACCTTCGATGCCGACCGCTACAAATCATTTTTCGAGCGAAAACTGACCGAAACGCTCGGGGGGCCGGTGACGATCGGCGGCGTGAAACTCGCCTTTCGTGACGGTCTCGCCATGGAAGTGAGCCGGATCCGTGTCGGCGGAACGGGCGTTTCGGATTCGGGGCCCGCGGTCAGACTGGAGCAAGCCAGCTTCATGGTCCGGTTTGCCCCGCTGCTCCGCCGGTCTCTGGAAATCGGAGCCGTGAAAATCGTGAAGCCCGAATTGTGCCTCACCCGGTACCGGGACGGGTCCTTCGGAATCGACGGGCTGAAATTCCCGGAAGGAAAGACCGGGGCCGCTTCGCCTCAGCCGGGCTTTTCCGCTCTTTCGCTCCTGATCGACGCGCTCCGGATTGAAGACGGCAATATCCTGGTTCGTGACGAATCGCGGGAGTGGTTTGCCGAAATCCCGGTACAAAATCTGAATGTCGAATTGGAGAACCTTTCGGTTTTTCAGCCGGTCCGTTTTCGCGTCCGCGCGAAGGTTTTCGGGACTCGCCGCAATGTGGATTGTGCCGGCCGGTTCAGAATCCCCGCGTTTGGGCGGCCGTTCGCTTTGGAAGACATAAAACTGGAGATCGATTTTGACGGAACGGACCCCGCGGAGCTTTTCCGGAATATTCCTTCGCTTTCCGGGACGGGACTGCGGGAGGGATTGGGCGGCCTGCTCACGGTTCAAGCGGAAGATCTGGAATTCCCCGTCGAGGCGTTTTCGAAATTAAAGGGGCAGGTGGGTTTCCGGAACGGGAAGGTTTCCTTTTCGGGCTTGGAATCGCCGATTGACCATATTGACCTTGACGCGGTGATTCGGGACAATGAAGTCCGCATCGAAAAATTCTCTTCGACGTTCTCGGAAGGAAATATCTCGATTTCCGGGAAGATCAGTCACCCGGAAACGCTTCCGGCGACGGCGATGAATATTTCCGCTGCCGGCGTGAAATTGGATCCGTTTTTCCGGCCTTCCGCTCCGAAAGGGGCCGGTTTCCGGGGGCGGCTTTCCGTGTCTTTTCAGGGGACGGCAGAAGGGTTCGCGTGGCCGCGCATCGCTCAGACGCTTTCGGGCGAAGGCCGGCTGGGGCTTGAGGACGGGGTGATTCTGAATTTCAATATCCTGCGCGAGGTCTTTTACAAACTTTCGTTTCTCCCCGGTCTGGTCGAGACGCTGCTGGGGCGGCTTTCGCCTTCCGACAAGATGAAAATCCAGGTCGAAGACACGGTCCTGAAACCGGTGGATTTTCCCGTGACCGTGAAAGACGGCTCGATTTCGACCGACCGACTGAGGCTTGCGACCGACACCCTTGAGATGACGGGGTCCGCCGATCTGTCGTTTGACGGGATGCTTGTCTGCCAGAGCATGCTGAGGATCTATCCCGGATTTTCGAAAGCCCTGGCCCAGAGCGTCAATGAACTCGAGTATTTTCTTTTGGCCGACGGATGGCTCGGGTTTCCCGTGAAAATCCAGGGGAAGATCAATCATCCCTCGTTTATTCCGGATGTGAACTACATCGGAATGCGTCTTGCCGTAAACAAGACCCAGGAGGTGCTGGGGGGGCTTTTGGAAAAAGCTTTTTCGAAGGGAGACGCAAAACAGGCGGGACAGCAGACGACGGGAGCGCAGGCCGCCCAGACAACCGGCACCGGGACGTCTTCGGGCAAGGGATTTCCGTATGAAGAATTATTGAACGCGCTGTTCGAGCCGGACCGGCAGAATCAATCGAAAGGGCAGTGAACATGGGCGGGATTGCGGGTTTCTTGAGGAAGTCCTATGGCTTGGGCGGGCTTTTTATTCTTTTGATCATGCAGGCCGCGGCATGGCTCGGAATTTCTCCCCTGAATATCTGGGTGACGCCGATCGGGTGGTACGGGTATATCCTGTTTGTGGACGGCTGCCTTGAGGCCCGGTCCGGGCGTTCTCTTCTGATCCACCGGACGGGAGAGTTTCTCGCGATGTTCCCGGTTTCGGTGGGGCTCTGGTGCGTGTTTGAACTTCACAATCTCCGTTTCAAGAATTGGGAATATATCGGCCTGCCCGAGAGTGATTCCGTCACCGCGTTTGCGATGATCATTTCCTTCGCGACCATCCTTCCGGCGATTATGGTTACGGCGGAATTTCTGGAAGGACTCGGAGTGGGGAAGCGAAAGCCTGCCGCCCGGACTTATCCGGAAAGGCGGTTGATTGCCGGGATCGCCGCGGGAATGGTCCTGATCGCGATCCCGACGATTGCTCCCTCGATTTATACCGGCCCTCTGATTTGGGGAGGGTATTTTCTCGTGTTTGTGTCCCTGAACCGGCTTTTGGGGATTCCGAACGGGAGAGACGGGGAAAGACGAATGGGGATGACGAACCTTCTTCTGGCCGGCTATATTTGCGGGATTGTCTGGGAGACTCTGAATTATTGGGCCGCGACCAAGTGGATTTATCACGTGCCTTACCTTGCGGATGTTAAATTATTTGAAATGCCCGTGCCGGGGTTTCTGGGGTTCGGGCCTTTTGCGGTCGCGATCGCGGAAATGTACTGGTTTCTCATGCGGTTTCCGGGGATGCTGATCGGGCTCTTGCCGCGGACGGGTTTTTTTAAGAGAATACACGGAGATTTTTGAGTGGGGAATGAGCCCTCAGGAGTTTTTTATTCAAGATAAGGGTTTAGTGTGAGCTAAATCAGATCTCAAATAGGGGAGTTTTACATCGTATGGCTCGGTTCGCTGCCTCAGAGCCTCCGGTTTCGGAAAGGACTAGGGGAAATTTTCCGAAGGGCCCTCGCTGTTCCTGTCGGCCAGCGTTTCCCTTCGTCAAATTTCCCGAGTCTTTCAGCGAAACCTTCGGCATTCGTCAGCTGCCCGGCCATACGACTAGGGAGGATTTATTTTGGTTTTTTCGTCTCGAAATTTTTCAATGGTCGTTAATTTCTGGGGACGTGAGGGTATGGGAAACCTTAAATAAACAATTATGGCGGACTATTCTTTTCTGACCGAATTTCTGACGATTCTCCTGATCGCAACGCTGGTGGCGTTCACGTTCGAACGGTTCCGCCTTCCCGCGATTTTGGGGTATCTGCTTGCCGGCATTTTGATCGGTCCGCACGGTTTCGGGCTCCTGTCCGACGTCGCTCGTATTTATAGTCTTGCCGAATTGGGGGTCGTGCTGCTGATGCTGACCATCGGGTTGGAGATCACTTTCGACCGATTGAAAGGATTCGGCCGGATTGCCATACTGGGCGGGATGCTCCAGATTGTTTTGTCGGTGATTCTGGCGCTGCTGTTTGCGTTCTGGAAAGGGTGGTCGCCGTACGAGGGCTTTTTCCTCGGATCGGTGATTGCGCTGAGCTCCACCGCGATCGTGCTCAAATTTCTGATCGACCGGGGCGAAGTCGCGACGCCTTACGGCCGGATAGCCGTTTCGATCCTGATTTTTCAGGACTTGGCCGTCGTTCCGCTTATGATCTTCATCAACGGGTCCGGCGCGGCTCCCGGCGTTCTGCTGCACACGCTGGCGATCGCTTTCGGGAAGACCCTCCTGCTGCTGGGATGCGCGATTCTTTTCGCGCGGTACCTCTTGCCGAGATTTCTTCACGAAGTGGCGCTTTCCCGGAACCGGGAGATTTTCTTCCTGACCTCGGTGGTGATCTGCCTGGGAGTGGCGTGGGCGAGCGGACGGATGGGGCTTTCGCTCGCCGTCGGCGCGTTTTTCGCGGGGGTGATGTTCGCGAATTCGGATTTCGGGGACCAGCTGACCGGCGAATTGCTCCCGTTTCGTCATATTTTCGTCAGCATTTTTTTCGTCTCGATCGGGATGTTGTTTGACGTGAGATTCGCCTTTGAAAATTTCCTGACGCTGGCCGCGATGGTGGGATTGGTCCTCCTGATCAATTTCGTGCTGATGACGTTTTTGGTCGCCGGATTCGGGTATCCGCTCCGCGTCGCGATCGCGACGGGAATCATTCTCTCGCAGATCGGAGAGTTCTCGTTTCTTCTTCTGGAGGCCGGAAGGAATTCCGGCGGGATCGACCCGCATCTTTATCAGTTGCTGCTGTCGACGGCGTTTTTGACGATGTTCATGACGCCGTTTCTTTTCGCGCTGGTCTCGCCGATCATGAAGGCGTCGGAAAAATTGCCGTTCATGGGATTTTCGTCCGCCGCGGAATCCGAAGGGAACGAACCCTCCCGCCCGGAGAATCACGTGATCCTCTGCGGATTCGGGCCTCCGGGGCACGATCTTGCCATGGCGTTCCGGGAGGAGAACATTCCTTTCGTGCTGGTCGAAATGAATCCCAATCGCGTGAAGCACGCGCGGGAGATGGGTGTGTCGGTTATTTACGGAGACGCCGTCAATGAAGGCGTCATGCGGCGCGCCGGGATCGAACGGGCTCGGGCGGTCGTGGTCAGTTTCGGGGACTCCCTCGGGATGGAGCAGATTATCCGGGTGGTGCAGCGGCTGAATTCCGGGGTGACGCTGGTGGTCCGGACCCGGTATGAGCAGGACGTCGCGCATTTGTACGATCTGGAGGCCGACGTGGTGATCATGGAGGAATGGGAAGCCGGGCATGAATTGAACCGGGTGGTCCTGGAATTGCTGGACATTGCGCCGGACCGTCAGAAGAATCATCTGGAACGGATTATCGCGAGAAAGGAACTGATGATCGAAGAGGCAATTTTGAAACGGTCGGCGGAAAAGTCAAATTAGGAATTCAGTCGGAAAAAGAATCTGCCGATAAGTAGGCAGGGGGAGCTATGGATATCAGGGAAAAACAAACGGAAAAAGAACCGGTCCGGACGGAAGCGGCGGAAGAACCGGGGAAGCCGGGAAAAGAACCGAAACCCAAGAAAGAGTCCTGGAAGATGGTCTACAAGGACATGTCCAAGGCGGGGGTCCTTCAGTCTTTTTGTTCGAACCTTCATTATAATCTCGCCAAGGACCGCTACACGCAGACCTCCCGCGATGATTACATGGCGCTTGCGATCGCGGTCCGCGACCGGATCGTCGAACGGTGGATTTCCACCCAGCAGGGGTATCACAAACGGAACGACAAGAGAGTCTATTATCTTTCCCTGGAGTTTCTGATCGGGCGTCTTCTGGGTACGAATATCATGAACCTGGGGCTCTGGAAGGAAACGAACTCCGCCCTGGAGGAATTGGGCCTGGATATCTGGAAAATCCGCGACGAGGAATTGGACGCGGGCCTGGGGAACGGCGGTTTGGGACGCCTGGCGGCCTGTTTCCTGGATTCGATGGCGACGCTCGGGATCCCGGCTCACGGTTACGGCATCCGCTATGACTACGGGATTTTTCAGCAGAAAATCGTGAACGGCTATCAGGTGGAGGCCCCCGACAAGTGGCTCAAATTCGGCAATCCGTGGGAATTCGAAAGGCCGGAATACGCGGTGCCGATCCGGTTTTACGGGGAGACCCACATGTATTACGACCGTCAGGGAAAGCTCTGCGTGGAATGGCTGAACACGAAGGCGGTCGTGGCGATGCCCTACGACATCCCCGTCGTGGGGTACAAAAACAACGTGGTGAACACGCTCCGCCTGTGGTCGGCGAGGGGATCGGAAGAATTCGACCTGGAGTATTTCAATCACGGAGACTATGAAAACGCGATTTACGACAAGATGTTTTCGGAAAATATTTCCCGCGTGCTTTATCCGAGCGACGCGAGTTTCCAGGGCCGCGAGCTCCGCCTGAAACAGGAATATTTCTTTACCGCGGCCTCGATCGCCGACATCATCCGCCGGTTCAAGGCCGAGAATTCCGATTTCAGGAAATTCCCGGACAAGGCGGCGATTCAGCTCAATGACACGCATCAGGCGCTGGCGATCGTGGAGTTTATGAGGATTCTGATCGATGAAGAGGAGTTGGATTGGGACACGGCCTGGAACGTGACGGTGAGGACCTTCGCCTACACCAATCATACCGTGATGCCCGAAGCGCTGGAGACGTGGCCGGTCCCGCTGTTTGAAAAACTATTGCCCCGTCACATCCAGATCGTCTACGAAATCAACAGCCGGTTCCTGCGCGAGGTGGCGAACCGCTATCCGGGAGACGGCGGGCGCCTGAGCCGCATGTCGCTGATCGAGGAGGGGAGCCCCAAGAAAGTCCGCATGGCGAATCTCGCGGTCGTCGGATCGCATTCCGTGAACGGGGTCTCCGAACTGCACACCGGCCTTCTCAAGAAGGACCTGTTCAGGGATTTTTACGAATTTTATCCGGATAAATTCAACAACAAAACAAACGGCGTAACGCCCCGCCGGTGGCTGATGAAGGCTAACCGCCCCCTGACGGAATTGATCACCAAGGCGATCGGGAATAAATGGAACAATAATCTCTCCGAGCTCGAAAAATTGGCCCGGTTTAAGGACGACCGGTCGTTTTTCAAAAAATGGCGATCCGTAAAACGGGACAACAAGCTTGCGCTGGCGGATTTCATTTTTCAGAACACCGGCCTGAAGGTCAATCCGGATTCCCTGTTTGACGTTCAGGTGAAGCGGATCCATGAATACAAGCGGCAGGTGCTGTTCGCTTTCTACGTGATTTCGCAGTACCTGAAGCTGAAGGAGAACCCGTCGGCGGATAGGGTCCCGAGGACGTTTATTTTCAGCGGGAAAGCGGCCCCCGGTTATTTCATGGCGAAATTGATCATTAAAT
This sequence comes from Candidatus Omnitrophota bacterium, assembly GCA_029561555.1. Lineage (GTDB taxonomy): Bacteria > Omnitrophota > Omnitrophia > Omnitrophales > Omnitrophaceae > JAKQXH01. The sequence continues at coordinate 16,924 of JAKQXH010000058.1, read as the reverse complement.
TTATCACGAGCATCGCGGGGGTGATCAATTACGACCCGGCCGCGCGCGACAAACTGAAGGTCGTTTTCCTGGAGAATTACCGCGTTTCGCTCGCGGAGAAAATCTTTCCGGCAAGCGATCTGTCCGAGCAGATTTCCACGGCGGGGACGGAGGCGTCCGGGACCGGGTGCATGAAGTTCCTGATGAACGGGGCGCTGACGGTGGGGACGTATGACGGCGCCAATATCGAGATCGCGGAGCAGGTCGGATACGAGAATATTTTCATGTTCGGCCTGAAAACCGAGGAAGTTGCGGGGCTGAAGCGCCAGGGGTACGATCCCGGGCTTTACATCCGCCGGTCCCCCATGCTGACGGAAATCTTTCACCTGATCCGGAGCAATTTCTTTTCCCCGATGGAAGCCGGTATTTTCAAGCCGCTCGTGGACAGCCTGACTTACTCCGATTATTTCTTTGTCTGCGCGGATTTCGACGCCTATTGCAGGATTCAGGACGTGATTTCCGGGAATTTTCTGGATCAGGACGATTGGACGCGGAAGGCCGTTCTCAATGTGGCGAAGGCCGGAAAATTTTCAAGCGACCGCGTTGTGATGCAGTACGCCGACGATATTTGGAAAACCCCCTACCGGAAGCCCGGCTGAGTCCGGTCCGGACCGCTGTCTATAGAAGATCACCGTCAAACCATGGGCGACCGTTGATGACCGACACCAAACAGTCCCGATCCGGAAGTCTTTACGCGGTTCCGCAGGCCGTCGAGGATCCCGCGGGCTGTTATTTTTATCACACCATGGAAATCCCGGGGCACGGGACGATCCCCGGGGATTGGGACCTTCGCGGGGGGCTTAAGGAGTATTTGGGCGGTGTGGAGGTCCGGGGCAAGCGGGTCCTGGATGTCGGGGCCGCCAGCGGGTGCGTTTCTTTTTACGCGGAGTCCGAGGGGGCGGAGGTCGTGTCGTACGATCTTTCGGACGGCAACGGCTGGGATATTGTGCCCTACGCCCGGCTCGGGGATGATCAGTTTCGCCTGAAAGTCGACACGATCCGCCGGTTGAACCGCGCGTACTGGTTCTGCCACCGTGCGACTGGATCGAAGGCGAAGATGGTTTTCGGGACGGTGTATGCGATTCCGCGGGAAATCGGGGACGTGGATGTTTCGATTTTCGGAAGCATCCTGCTTCACGTCCGGGATCCTTTTCTCGCTCTGCAAAGCGCGCTGAGCCTGACCAGGGAAACCGCGGTGATCGCCGAACCCCTCAAAATCCCATCCGGCGGGCGTCCGGTCATGGAGTTCGTGCCGGATTCCGCGACGGCCGAGAAGAAAGAGACCTGGTGGCTTTTGACGCCGGAGATCATTCAGCGGTTTATCGCCGTTCTCGGTTTTGCCCGCAGCGAGGTTTTTTTTCACACTCAAAAGTACCAGGGCGGGATACCGGTAAAATATTTCACGGTGGTGGGGCATCGGACCGAAGCGCTGCGTCCGGAGCCGGAAAAGTAATTCAGGGATTCGAAATTTTGCCAATTGAACTCATTGAGGATGACGCGGACGTAACTTCATATTAAATAAACGGAGGGGAATCATGGAAACACGCGATTCGATTTCATCGAGGGCGAGCGTTCGGGAATATCAAGGCAAAGCGATCGAGAAGAAACTGCTGGAAGCGTTGGTGGACGCCGGGAGGCGGGCTCCGACCGCGCGGGCCGTCGAGCCGTGGGAATTTGTCGTCGTGACGGAGAAACCGGCGCTTGTCCGGCTCGGTGAGGTCGCGACAACGGGCGAATTCATCAAACAGGCTTCCGCCTGCATTGCCGTGTTTTGCCGGGAGACCAAATATTATCTCGAAGACGGATGCGCCGCGACCGAAAATATCCTGCTGGCCGCCGCGGATTTCGGATTGGGGGCCTGCTGGGTGGCGGGGGACAAGAAACCTTACGCGGAGCGCGTCGGAAGGCTTCTGGGTGTGCCGGCGGATTGCAAGCTGGTGAGCCTGATTTCCCTCGGCTGGCCGGCCGGGGAGGTGAAGCAGGCCAAAAACCGCCCGCTCAAGGACGTCCTCCACTGGGAAAAGTTTTGATGCCGATTTAGTCCTTCAGAGAAGAAACATGCTTGCCTTCACTACCCTCCGGGCGAAGGATGCTAGGGCATCGTTCAAAAGTTTTTTGAGATTTCAAGCGATAAAGTTCGGCAAATCTGCTTCCGCGACCGCCGGTTCGTCCGCTCCGGCGGCGTCCGACCGTCTGCGCTCTCACCGTTTGGACTGGCGCTTTGCGCCAGACCAAGCTCCAAACGGTTGCGAGAGCTCGCTCCAGTCAGATTTGCCGGACAGGTTACTGGAAAAATAAAAAGCTTTTGGTTGTTTACGACTTTCCCGCCGGATAAAGCTCCCGCCGGCGTTCCCGGACATGCGGGTCGGCAAGGTATTCGTCGTAGGTCGTGTTTTGCTTGTCGATCAGGCCGTTTGGCGTGATTTCGATGATGCGGTTCGCGACGGTCTGGACGAATTGATGGTCGTGCGAGGTGAACAAAATCGTTCCCCGGAAAGCGATCAGGCCGTCGTTGAGGGCGGTGATGGCTTCCAGGTCGAGATGATTGGTGGGCTCGTCGAAGAGCAGGACATTGGCTTCCAGGAGCATCATCCGGGAGAACAGACAGCGGACTTTTTCTCCTCCCGAAAGGACGTTGGCCTTTTTCAAGGTTTCGTCTCCCGAGAAAAGCATTTTCCCCAGGAATCCCCGGATGAAATTCTCGTCTTTCTCCGCCGAATACTGGCGGAGCCAGTCAATTAGATTTAAATCGCAGTCGAAAAACGAGGCGTTGTCTTTCGGGAAATAGGCCCGGCCGGTCGATGCGCCCCATTTGAACGCGCCTCCGTCGGGGATGGCTTCCTTCATTAAGATTCGGAAAAGCGCCGTGATGGACGTCGTGTTTTTGGAGACGAACGCGATTTTCTCCCCCTTGTCCACGCGGAACGAGGCGTTCCGGAACAAGGTCTCGCCTTCGACGGCTTTCGAGAGGTCTTCGGCGGTGAGGATGTCGTTTCCGGCTTCCCGGGCCGCTTTGAAGAAAATGTAGGGAGTGCGGCGGGAAGACGGCTTGATGTCCTCGAGCGTCAGTTTTTCGAGGAGTTTTTTCCGCGCCGTGGCCTGCCGGGATTTCGACGCGTTGTTGCTGAAACGCATGATGAAGGTCTGGAGTTCTTTCCTCTTTTCCTCGATTTGTTTGTTTTGATCCGTTTTCTGGCGGAGGATGAGCTGGCTTGACTCGTACCAGAAACTCCAGTTTCCGGTGTAGAGCTGGATTCTCCCGAAGTCGATGTCCAGGATGTGCGTGCAGACCCTGTCCAGAAAATGGCGGTCGTGGGAGACGACGACGACGGTGTTTTTGAATTCGTACAGAAATTCTTCGAGCCACAGGGTGGTTTCGATGTCCAGGTGGTTGGTGGGCTCGTCGAGCAGGAGGATATCCGGCATCCCGAAAAGGGCCTGGGCGAGCAGGACCCGGACTTTCTGGCTGCCGTCGAGGTCTTTCATTTTCCGGGAATGGAATTCTTCGGCGATGCCCAGTTCGCTCAGGAGCTTCGCGGCCTCTGCTTCGGCTTCCCATCCGTTGAGTTCCGCGAATTCCGTTTCAAGCTCCGAGGCCCTGACGCCGTCCGCCTCGGAGAAATCCGGCTTCGCGTAAACGGCGTCTTTCGCCAGCATGACTTCATAAAGTTTTTTGTGGCCCATGAGAATGGTGGTCAGGACGGGGTATTCGTCGAACTGAAAATGATCCTGCTGAAGGACGGAGATCCGGTAGCCGGGCGTGACGCTGACGGTCCCGTGAGAGGGTTCCACCTCTCCCGAGAGGATCTTGAGAAAGGTGGATTTTCCGGATCCGTTCGCGCCGATCAGGCCGTAACAATTTTCGGGCGCGAGCGAGAGATTCACGTTTTCGAAAAGCTTCCGGCTCCCGTAAGCTAAAGTAATCCCTTCGGTATTCAGCATGATTTCTCCCTGATTGTCGAATTTTTGCGGACTTTGAGGAGGGATGAACCTCTTTCAAACGCGGAGGAATTATAGCATAAAACCGGGGCGGGATGAAGAACGGGGGAATTGTGCGCCTGAAGCGCGGGGCGTATAATGTTCCGCGGGAATGAGTGACCGGCGGGAGGAGGGATGGAACATGCCGCGATTCGTCGTCCACGAGCATCATGCGACCAAGCTTCACTGGGATTTCAGGTTGGAGATCGGCGGGGTCCTGAAGTCCTGGGCCGTTCCCAGGGGGCCGTCGCTCGATCCCGGCGAAAAACGCCTTGCCGTCGAAGTTGCCGATCATGATTTGGAGTACGGCGCGTATGAAGGAGTAATCCCGGCGGGGCAATACGGGGCCGGTGCCGTCCTGATCTGGGACCGGGGGGCATTCGAAACGGAGGACCCCGCCGGCGGCCGGGAGGGGCTTTCGAAAGGGAATCTGAAGTTCCGGCTCAAAGGGGAAATCCTCCGCGGCGAGTTCGCGCTGATCAAGATGCGGGGGCCGGGGAAGGAAAAGGCGTGGCTGCTGGTCAAAAAACGGGATTCGGAAGCGAAGGACGGCTGGGCGGCGCCTGTTTTACTGACTCCGGAAAAAGAAAGGAACCTAAAAGTCATTTCCCCGAATTGCAGCGTGAACGATTGAAAAAGAGGTCTGCGAAAGCGCGTAGACGTCAATAATGGCCGGTGCTATAATCAATTTCCAATTGAAAGACCGCTTTCATGATTTCCGAAAGATGTTTTTGGGTGAATCATTTCTTTAACTGAGAGGCTCAAAGACGGAGGCACTTCGATGAAAAAGTTTATCTCATTGCTGATTATAGCGGCTTTGATTTTCGGAGCATTGCCCGGGCAGGTGTTTGCCGAGAATACCGCGGTGCACGGAAAAATAACGGGTAAAACGGCGATTTACGGCTTGTGCTCTCTCCTGCTGTGGCCGGGTATCGGGCAGTACCTGAACGATAACGAAGAGAAGAAAATTGTCACCCACGCGCTTTTGGGGCTGACCGGCATTTTCAGGCTTTGGTCCGGATGGGACGCTTTGATTGACCGGAAGGGCGGTCGCTGGGACGGCAAAATCTAAAAAGGAAATTTTGCAGAGGAAGAAGGGGATTGTGACACCGCTAAAGGGAAAGGCGATTTTAGGGCAGTCCGGGGGCTGTACGGCCGTCATCAATCAGAGCCTGGCCGGGATTTTGGATGCCGCGAAAAGTTCCAAGGCGATTACCCAGATTTGGGGCGCCCAGTACGGGGTGACGGGCATTCTCACCGACGATTTGGTGGATTTGAAAGTCCAGCCGAAAAATTTCAGCCGCGATATCCGGAATCTGCCTTCGGCCGTTTTGGGTTCTTCCCGTTACAAATTGCAGGGCGGGGAAGAATTCGAAATCCTCGAGAAACTGGAGAAATGGGACGTCCGCTATCTTTTCCTGATCGGCGGGAATGACACGGCGGAGACGGTCCTGAGGATCGCGGAAGCGGCGCGGGATAAACAATACGAACTCCGGGTCGTGCATGTCCCCAAAACCATCGATAACGATCTGGTCGAGACGGATCACTGCCCCGGCTACGGTTCCGTGGCCCGTTTTGCCGCGATCACGACGCAGGAAGCCGGATGGGACACGAAATCCATGAGGCATGTCGATCCCGTCAAAATCATCGAGTTGATGGGCCGGAATTCAGGATGGATCGTGGCCGCCTCCGCGCTGCTCAAGCGTTCGGAAAAAGAAGCGCCCCATCTTTTGCTGCTTCCCGAAGTCCCGTTTGAGGAATCGGGATTTTTGGGGAATGTCGAGCGCGTTCTGCGGGATGCGGGGTATTGTGTCGTGGTGATTTCGGAGACGATCCGGGACGAGGCGGGGAAGCGGGTCGGGACCAAGAAGGAGGGGATTGTCCGGGACGGGTTCGGGCATGTTTATGTCGAGGGCGCGGCCGCTTATCTCGCGCAGTCGGTTGAAAGAAACCTCAAGGTGCGCGCGCGGTACGACAAGCCGGGGACGATTCAGAGAATGTCGATCCCTTATGTTTCCTCCGTGGATCAGCGGGAGGCCTATGAAGCGGGAGAACGGGCGGTGCAATGGGCTCTCAAGGGGATTTCAAAAGTGATGGTCGGGTTTGTCAGACAGCCGGGGCCCCAATACCGCATTCAATATTGTCCCGTTCCTCTGGAAAAAATCCCGAACCGGGAGTGGTATTTCCCGACCTGCTTTTTGAATTCGGAGAAAACAGGGATTTCGCCCGCTTTTTCAAAATACGCGCTCCCCCTGATCGGAGACCGGTTGCCCGAATTTCCGGAGTTTAAATTCAAGAAGGCGGATCTGAGGGTGTAGAAGGCGGGGGCTTTGGCCCGCGGAGAATTTTAGGAGGCGTTACATGTTTACAGACAGCGTCGTCGTGATGTTCCAGAAAGTCCAGGCGTTGGCGCTTGAGTCCCAGGAGCTGGCGTTGGCTTCGCTGGATTACAGCCGCCCGTTCGTGAGCGGGATGGGCTTTGTGTTCAAGAAAGAGGAAGGGGAGTTCGGGAGATTTTCCGTGATCCTGAGCGATTTTTCGCAGCACGGGAAGAACATCGCGAGGAATTCGGAAGTCAGCCTGCTGTTGATGGAACAAAAATCCATTCCGACTCACGAGAAACAGAAAGTGACTTTTATCTGCACCACGAATCTTCTCGACGAGGCGAAAGACGCGAAATGGCTTCAACGTTACAAAGACGCCTATCTGCAGAAATATCCGACATCCAAAGACCTTTTTCAGCTTCCGGACGTCCATTTTTACGAATTCATCCCGTTCGAGATCCGCTGGGTGATCGGGAACGGGAAATATCAGGTTTTTGTCCTCCGTTCCCGGCGCTGGATGCAGCGCACGGACGTGAACGAAACTCAGGCCAATCGCGAAGCGGGAATGTAGGTTTTCTCCCAGCCTTAACATGACGGGTCCCCGAGCCATCCAGGCCAGAGCGCTGAAAATTATTTCCGTCTTAAAACGGGAATATCCCGCCGCGCATTCATCCCTTCATTTTAAAAATCCATTTCAATTGTTGATCGCGACGATTCTTTCCGCGCAATGCACGGACGAACGGGTGAACCGGGTGACTCCGGGTCTTTTTAAGCAATATCCCACGCCGGAAGCGCTCGGTGCCGCGGATTCCGCCGCGATCGAAAAGGCAATCCATTCGACCGGTTTTTACAGGAGCAAAGCCCGGAGTATTCAAAATTGCGCGCGGACGCTTGCGGGACAATACCGGGGTGCCGTCCCGGATCGCCTTGAAGATTTGGTGAAGCTCCCGGGCGTCGGGCGGAAGACCGCGAATGTGGTTCTGGGGAATGCCTTCGGGAAACCTTCGATCGCGGTCGAGACGCATGTGATCCGTCTTGCGGGTCGGCTGGGACTGACTCCGGAGGAGGATCCGGTTAAAATCGAATTTGCTTTGATGAAACTTTATCCCGAGAAAGACTGGATCCGTCTCGCTCATCTTTTGATCGATCACGGGAGGGCGGTTTGCAAAGCGCGCGCCCCGCAGTGCGCGGCCTGCAAGCTCCGGAAATTATGCGATTTCTGCCGGGCCTGAAAGTTTCGGTCGTTCTCGCGGTCTTTTTTGCTTCCGGTATTTCCTTTCTTCTGCCCCGCGTCATTGATTCCCGGGTGAAGGCATCGGCGGCCTATGTGTGGGATCTTCCCCTGGAAACGGGGGATCGGTCGGATTGGAAGTCTTCCGTGACGCGGGACAAAGGGGCGTTTCTCGCCGATCGCGCGGCGTATGAACACATGGCGGCCCATCTGCACACCGGCGTCGATCTCCAAAGCGGCCGGACTCCCAAACCGGCCGAACCGGTCTATGCCGCGGCAAAGGGGAAAGTCTACGATGTCAAAATCCAGGGGGCCGGCACCCGCGTGACGATCGCCCATCTTCTCCCGACGGGGGAGATCGTTTACTCAAGCTATATTCATATCGCGGACGTCCGGGTGAAGCGGGGGATGCGGGTGGATGTTTCGACGTTGATCGGCAGGACGTTCAACCGTCAGGAGCTCAAAAAATACGGGGCCTATTACGATCATCTTCATTTTCAGCTGCACCGGAGGGCTTTCGTCCCGAGCGACACGATTTCCCTCAAAACCGCGGGGGAAGTCACGGAAAGATTCTACGATCCCGCCGTATTTTTCGAAAATTACCCGAAAGAAGGAGACCTGAACTGGCTGAAGTGGCTGGAGAAAAGGCAAGTACCCTTCCGGCAATTTCTCTGGCTTATTTTTTAGCCCTTGCCCGATTGCCGAAATCGCTTCGCGACGGACTGAAATCCGGACGTTCCGTTTGATCAGGAAGAACTTTTCGCTACCGCGGGCTTGTCGCCGAACCAATCGACGTCATCGACCCAGGAATGCTGCTTGGCTTTGGCCTGTCCCGAGGCTGCGCCCGGAGCCGCGGCCGGGTACGAATCTTGCTTTGTTTTTTCGGGTTCGAGTTTTCTCTTCTTCCTCATAATTTTTCTCCTAGTCGGCGTCCGTCGGAATTCCCGGGAGAGCCGAGGCCGCCGGTTTTATGGGCGAAGACCAAGATCGATCGCCGGAGTTGCTGAAACGGTTGAGGAAAGAATTTTTCGAATGCCGGACTTCGATTCCATGAATCGTTCTCCTAACGGTATGATAACGCGCTTTGATTAAGTTACAAGTTTTTTTGACGCGTTTGAGATGAAAATTTTTTTGCCGGGGATCCCGCCCAAGAAAATTGTTTTTGGGGCCGGCCGGTTATGCTAATCTGTACCCTTAATCATGACGGAAAAATCGGATAAAAAAATCCACCCTTCGCCGGAACCCTCCGGCGGGAGCTTCGCCCGCGAAAGATGGGCGACCCGGATCGGCCTGGTCCTGGCCATGGCGGGGAATGCCATCGGTCTCGGGAATTTCCTCCGTTTCCCGGTGCAGTGCGCCGGCAACGGAGGCGGCGCGTTCATGGTCCCCTACATTATCGCGTTTGTTCTTCTGGGGATTCCCCTCATGTGGATTGAGTGGGGGATCGGGCGCTTCGGCGGGAAATACGGACACGGCACCACTCCCGGCATGTTCCATTATTTGTGGAGACATCCGGCGGCGAAATACCTCGGCGCGATCGGCATCGCCATCCCGTTCGGCCTCGTGGTCTATTACACCTACATCGAGTCCTGGACGCTTGCTTACAGCATCTTTTCGATCACGGGCAAGTATTTCGGGATCCAGAATCATCAGGGGATGGTGGATTTCCTCGCGGGGTACCAGGGCAAGGCCGTGAACGGCTATTTCAACGGGATCGGGACGGCGTATCTGTTTTTCATGATCACCATGATTCTGAACGTCTGGATCCTCTCCCGGGGCATTTCCCGGGGGATCGAGCGGCTGGCGAATGTCGCGATTCCCATGATTTTCGTTTTCGGTTTTATCCTGTTGATCCGGGTTTTCACGCTGGGAACGCCGGATCCCGCGTATCCGGACCGGAATGTGTGGAACGGTCTGGGATTTATCTGGAATCCGGACTTCCGGGCTTTGGGGAACGCGAAGGTCTGGCTCGCGGCGACCGGCCAGATTTTTTTCACCTTGAGCGTCGGGTTCGGCGCGATTCAGACTTACGCGAGCTATCTTTCAAAACGCGACGACGTCGTGCTTTCGGGCCTTGCCACCAGTTCCGCCAACGAATTTGCCGAAGTGATTCTCGGCGGTTCGATCGCGATCCCCGTCACCGTCGCCTTTTTCGGGCTTCAGCAGACCCGCCAAATCGCAAGCGGAGGGGCGTTTGATCTCGGTTTTTTCGCGATGCCCATCATTTTTCAGAAGCTGCCGTTCGGACAGTTTTTCGGGGCGATCTGGTTTTTCCTGCTCTTTCTGGCCGGGATCACGTCTTCGGTCTCCATGGCCCAACCGCTGGTGTCGTTCCTTCAGGAGGAATTCAAGCTGGCGAAGAAACAGGCCGCGTACGTGGTCGGGGGGCTTGCTTTCTTCCTCATGCAGCCGGTGATTTTCTTCCTTAAACACGGGTTTCTGGACGAAATGGATTTCTGGATCGGGACATTCGGGCTGGTGGTCTTCGCGCTGGTGGAGGTCATCCTATTTATCTGGGTTTTCGGATCCCGGAACGCCTGGAAGGAAATCTGCACCGGGGCCGACATCAGGATCCCCCGCATTTTCTATCCCATTATCAAATACGTCACGCCGGCATACCTGATCATTTTAATGGGGGTGTGGTTTTGGCAGGACGGGATGAATGTTCTCCTGATGAAAGGGGTCCGGCCCGAAAATTATCCGTACATCTGGTTCGCGAGATTCGTCCTGGCGGGGATACTCCTTCTGATGGTCGCGCTGGTCCGCATCGCGTGGCAGAAGCGCCATTATATTCAGCAGAGGATCCCGTCATGAAGGTCTCCGGATGGGTGTTCATGACGCTTTGCTGGTGTATGATTTTTATTTTGACGCTCCGGTCTTTTTGGCTTATCACGAAGAAGAGAACCGTCTGAAACAACCGCCCGGGCGGATTCCGAAGGGCTCATCATTTTCTTGCAAAGGGTAATCGAATGACGATCGATCTTCAAAACTCGGTTTTGTACGGTCCGGTCCGTTCCCGGCGGCTCGGAAATTCTCTCGGGGTCAATATTCTGCCTCTGAGCCGGAAATGCTGCGATTTTCATTGCGTGTACTGCCAGTACGGAGCGACCCCGGATCGGGAAGGCGAAGAAAAAATCAAGCGGGCGGGGGAACTCTTTCCGCTCCTCGAGAGGGAGCTCCGGGCGGCGGCGGATTCGGGGGTCTCCGTCGACTGCATCACGATCGCGGGCAACGGAGAGCCGACGCTCCATCCCGATTTTCCGGAAGCCGTCGATTTTTTGAGGGCGGTCCGCGACCGCTATTACCCGAAAGTCCGCCTCGGAATTCTCACAAACGGCTCCCGCGCGTATCTGCCTTCCGTCCGCGAAGCTTTGATCAAGCTCGATGACCGGTATGTGAAGCTGGACGCCGGGACGGAAGAAGAATTCAAAAGGATCAACCGCCCGCAGGCCGGCATCGGCTGGCAGGATCTGATCGAAGGGGTCCGCGCGCTGCCGGACAAGACGGTTCAGAGCCTTTTTGTCGGCGGGGTTTTCGACAATGCCGGAGACGCTCAGGTGAACGACTGGATCCGTATCATTCAATTCGTCAGACCTCAGGCGGTCCATGTTTACAGCATCGACCGGGGCCCCGCCGAAGCCGGGGTCCTGAAACTCCCGGAGGAGCGGCTTGAGGCCATCGCGAAAAAATTGAAACAGAGGACCGGTATTTCAGCCCGGGTGTTTGCCTGAAAACCCCGAATCCGATGGAAGAAATCTCGCGTAAAATTTTAAACGAAATCCAGAAAGGATTCCCTCTCGTTTCCCAACCCTTCCGGGTCTTGGGCGAATCCGTCGGATGTTCCGGACCGGAATGCCTTTTCCGGATCCGGGCATTGAAAGATCAAGGGTGGATACGGGACATCGGTCCCGTTTTCAATGCCAAGGCCTTGGGATATCAAGGCGCGTTGGTTGCCATGAAAGTCCCTCCGGGGCGGATTGAAGAGTCGGCCCGGCAGATCAGCGCTCATCCGGGAGTCAGCCATAACTACGAAAGGCTGGATGATTTCAATCTTTGGTTCACGATCATGGTGCCGCCCGGTCGGGATTTGCCGTCCGAGGTCGAGGACCTCCGGGAGCTTTCGGAACCTTCCGACGTCATGGTCCTGCCGGAAGTCAGGGTTTTTAAGATCAGAGTGAGATTCGATTTTCCGTCCGGCAAAGATCGCGTGCCGGAAAATCCCGGAGGAGATCCCGCGCCGGAAGATCCGTGCCGCGGCGGTCCTTTTGATTTTGACGAAGAAGACCGGTTTTTTATCCGGGCATTTCAGGCCGGGATTCCTTTGTCGGAGAGGCCTTTCGAAGACCTGTCGGGTTTGTGCGGGATCACCGAAGAATTGTTTCTCGAAAAAGCGCGCGGGATGGTGGATCGGGGAATCGTCCGCCGGGTGGCGGCCGTACTCAATCACCGGCTCGCGGGGTTCCGGGAGAATGCCCTGGTTGTTTGGAATGTCCCGGAACCGGAACGGGACCAGGCGGGCCGGAAAATTGCGGAAGTTCCCGAAGTCAGCCATTGCTATGAGCGGCTCGTGCCTCCGGAATGGCCGTATCCCGTTTTTTCGATGATTCACGGAAAAGACGCCGAAGATTTCGACCGCATTATCCGCGGGATCATCGGCCGAACCGGCGGTTTTGAACATAAAATCCTCCGGACGGGAAGGGAATTCAAAAAGACAAGACCGCGATTTTTTGTTTTTCCGGAAGGGTGAACCGGCATGAAAGACCCGCTGCTCTCCGATTATGACGCCTGCCTGTTTCTGAGCCTGACCAACCGCTGCAATCTGAATTGCGCTTATTGCGTTACCCACGACAGTCCGGTCCGGGAAAACGGCGGTCTGCCCGAGATCAACATCCCCGCTTTCGTCAGAGCTCTCGAAAAGACCGGAAAGGTTTTCAAAATCCGCTTTGCCGGAGGAGGCGAACCGTTTCTGATCCCGAATCTTGTGGAGGCCTGCGCGGAACTCACCCGGCGGCATTATGTCGGGTTTACGACGAATCTGACCTGCGCCAATGTCCGGGAATTTGCGGAAGCCGTCGATCCCCGGAGGGTGTCCAATATCCATGCCTCTCTGCATGTCCGGGAGCTTGAAGACCGGGATTTGACGGACCGGTTCTCGGAGAATTTTCTGCTCTGCAAGCGGAAAGGGTTTCCGGTTTCGGCGACGGTGGTGGCTTATCCTCCGCTTTTGGAACGCGCGGAGGCGTACCGGACTTTTTTCGGGGAGAGGGGGATTGATATTTTTTTCGGTTATTTTGTCGGGACGTATAACGGCAAACGATATCCCGCCGCCTACACCGAGGAAGAGATCCGGACATTCGGGCTGAGCCGGATCGGTTTGCGGGCGCATCCCCGGTATCGGGGGCTGTGCAACGCGGGATTCAATATCGGCATCGTCTGGCCCGACGGGAATATCAGCCCTTGCCTGGAAACTCCGCGGGAGATCCTGGGCAATATCTACGACGAGATCCGGTTCAACCGGTTTTTGAAAGTCTGCCCCGTTAAATCCTGTGACTGCCCCCTGAAACAGTATGACAAATTTCTCTTCGAACGGGCGGTCCGGGAGAGTTTATGCGACTTGAGGATCGTAAAACCTTTGCTTGAGTGGGGTTGCCGGCGATTGACTCTTGGGAAGGAAAATAGGAAAATAGCCCCCGGAACCGAAGAACATGCTTGAACTTTATCAATTCGAGAGTTGTCCGTATTGCAGGCGGGTTCGCGAGAAACTGAGCGAGCTTGAAATCGATTATATCGCGAGGAATGTCCGGATCGGGACCCCGAAATGGAAAGAGTTTTCCGCGCTGAATCCGAACGAACAGGTCCCTTTTCTGGTGGATCCGGATCGGGGTGTTTCGATGGAAGAATCCGCCGAGATTATCGGATACCTGGAGCGGGTTTACGGAAAGAATTAATGCCGTTTTATCGCCGCGAAATTGCGTTATCCTATTTGAGAGGGGAATAAAGAAATGAAAGCCAATCGTGCCGCGTGGGTTAAAAACCGGAAGGGTATTGTGACGCAGATGCATTATGCCCGCAACCGGGTGATGACGGGAGAGATGCGGTTTGCGGCCGGACGGGAAGGGTTGAATCCCGAATTCGTGCGGTCGGAAGTGGCGCGGGGGAGGATGATTATCCCCGCCAATATCCGGCATCTTTCGCTGGAACCGGCGGCGATCGGGATTGCCGCGTCCTGCAAAATCAACGCGAATCTCGGTAATTCCTCGGTGACTTCCGAGATCGGTACGGAACTTGAGAAAATGCGAGTCGCGATCCGGGCGGGGGCGGACGCAGTGATGGATTTGTCGACCGGAGGCGATATTTTAGGGATACGGCGGGCTATTATTCAGGCAAGCCCGGTGCCGGTCGGAACGGTCCCGATTTATGAGGCATTGCATCGCGCGGGGTCCGTCGGGAAATTGACAGCGGACGGTATTCTTGAGGTGATCGAATCCCAGGCCCGGGAAGGCGTTGATTTTATGACCATTCATGCCGGTATTCTGTCGCGGCATATTCCGCTTGCGCGCAAACGCCTGACGGGGATTGTCAGCCGGGGAGGCGCGATCCTGGCACAGTGGATGCTGGAGCGCGGGGAGGAGAATCCCCTGTACCGGAATTTTGAAAAGATCTGCAAGATTTTCCGGCAATACGATGTGGCGTTCAGCCTCGGCGATGGGCTGAGGCCGGGTTGCCTCCATGACGCGAGTGACCGGGCGCAATTTGCCGAATTGAAAGTCCTCGGGGCCTTGACCCGTCTGGCGTGGAAGTATGAGGTGCAGGTGATGGTGGAAGGGCCGGGACATATCCCTTTTAATCAAATCGAGATGAACGTCAGGAAACAGCGAAAACTCTGCTCGAATGCGCCGTTTTACGTCCTCGGGCCTTTGGTGACGGATATCGCGGCCGGCTACGATCATATCAATTCGGCGATCGGCGGGACGATGGCCGGTTACGCCGGAGCCGCGATGCTCTGTTATGTCACGCCGAAAGAACATCTGGGGCTTCCGGATATCCGGGATGTCCGGGAGGGGGTGATCGCGCATAAGATCGCGGCCCATGCGGTGGATATCGCGAGAGGGCGGAAGGGCGCCCGGGACCGGGACGAACGGATGGCCGAGGCCCGTTTCCGGTTTGATTGGGAGAAACAGTTTGAGTGCGCGCTGGATCCGGAGACCGCGAGGGCCATGCATGACGAAACGCTTCCGGGGGAATCATATAAAGAAGCGGCCTACTGCTCCATGTGCGGGCCGGATTTCTGCCCGATGAGTATTTCCAGGAAGGCTTTCGGGAAACATTGCGGAAGCCGGAAAGCGGGGCGAAAGGCCGGACGCCGGAGCCCTGCTGCAATCGGGGTGTGATTTTTTGAACGGCATCAATGGTAAAATTTCAGGGTTGAGGTGAAATTCAATGGCGAAGAAAATTTTTGAAACGATCGAAGAAGAAATCATCGCGCTCAAAAAAGAGCGGAATGCCGTTTTGATGGCCCATAATTATCAGCGCGGCGAAATCCAGGATATTGCCGATTTCACGGGAGATTCCCTGAAATTGGCGCAGGAAGCGGCCAAGACAAAAGCCGACGTTATCCTTTTTTGCGGCGTGCATTTTATGGCCGAAACGGCGAGCATTATCTGCCCGGACAAAAAGGTGATTGTCCCGGATTTTGACGCGGGCTGCTCTCTCGCCAATATGGTGAGCCCGGAGGACATCCTGAACTGGAAGAAGGATCACCCCAACGGCGTCGTGGTGTGCTATATCAACAGCCCCGCGATCGTCAAGACCGTCAGCGATTACTGCTGCACGTCTTCCAATGCCGTCAAAATCGTAAATCACATCCCGGCGGACAAAGAAATTCTCTTTGTCCCGGATTTTTTTCTCGGCACTTACGCCAAACGGCAGACGGGACGGAATATCCGGGTCTGGACGGGGTATTGCCCGTCTCACGCGCTGATTACGGCCGAGCGGATTCAGGAGATGAAGGCGGAGCATCCTCAGGCGGAATTCATCATGCATCCGGAGTGCGGGTGCCTGACGAAATCCATGCATCTTGCGGACGGCGTGCTTTCCACGGAAGGCATGCTCCGCTACGCGAGGGAGTCCAAGGCGCCGGAGTTTATCGTGGCGACCGAAGTCGGGATCCTCCATCGCATGCAGGAAGACAACCCTGAGAAAAAGTTCTATCCGGCGAGCGATCAATCGGTCTGCAAATACATGAAGATGAACACACTCGAGAAAATCGTCCTCGCGCTGGAGAGGCTCGAACCCGAGGTGAAAGTTTCTCCCGAAGTCGCGAAACGCGCCCGCGTTTGCATCGACCGTATGCTGGCGATTTCCTAATTTTTGGTGAGGCCCGTATGATATCAAGACGTCCGACACGCCAGGTCAAAATAGGCGGTCTTACGCTCGGCGGAGACGCGCCGGTCCGGTTGCAGTCCATGTGCACGACGCGCACGGCCGACGTGGAGGCGACCGTCGGTCAGATTTCTCGGCTTGAAGAAGCGGGCTGTGAATTGGTTCGCGTGGCCGTCCCCGAAGAGGAAGACGCCCGCGCTCTCGGGAAGATCAAATCCCGCATCAAGATCCCCCTCGTGGCCGATATTCATTTCAATTACCGCTACGCGCTCATCGCCCTGGAAGAGGGGGTCGACAAGCTCCGCCTGAATCCGGGCAATATCGGTTCCCGCGACCGGGTCGAGGCGGTCGTGAAAAAAGCCAAGGAGCGGAACGTTCCCGTGAGAATCGGCGTGAATGCCGGTTCTTTGCAGAAAAACCTGCTCAAAAAATACGGGCATCCCGGTCCGGAGGCGATCGTGGAAAGCGCGTTCGAACATATCCGGATCCTGGAGGAATTGGATTTCCGGGATATTGTCGTCTCCCTGAAAAGTTCCGATGTGGGAATGACGATCGCAAGCTGCCGCCTGTTCCGGGAAAAGTCGGATTACCCCCTGCATCTGGGAGTCACCGAGGCGGGGACACTGCTCCGCGGGAGCGTCTATTCCGCGGTGGGCATGGGCGTGCTCCTGGCCGAAGGGATCGGGGAGACGATCCGGGTTTCCCTGACCGCGGACCCGGTCGAAGAGGTGAAGGTGGGGCGGATGATTCTTCAGTCGCTCGGCCTGAGGAAAGACGGCGCCCGGGTGATTTCCTGCCCGACCTGCGGGCGCGCGGACATCGACGTGATCAAACTCGCGAATGAAGTGGAGACCCGCGCGCAGTCGATCCGCCGGCCGCTGACGATCGCGGTGATGGGCTGTGAGGTGAACGGCCCGGGCGAGGCGACGGAAGCGGATTTCGGGATCACGGGCGGAAAAGAAGTCGGGAT
>JAKQXH010000019.1 GCA_029561555.1 Candidatus Omnitrophota bacterium | reverse complement strand
GCTTGCAAGCCGGCCGCGCCGAATTCTTCAGCCCGGATCACCTCCTCGGGATTCAAGGACCATGAAATCACCGCATTCCCGCCCTCCGCGACAGGCAGATGCCCGACCCGATCGGTTTTCGTCTTGAGTTCCAGAATCACTTTTTTACCGCGGCACCAATCGATCAATTCGCGCCCCGTCTCCGTCAGATCATCCAGCGCCAGACTGTCTGTCAGCTCGCCGGTGCCGATGCGAAAAAGTCTCCGCGGCTGCCCCTCAATCAATTCTCTCATTTCCCGCTTTGCCGCGTCGAGATTGGTGTAAATCGTCAGGAAAGGGCTATCCAGATAATTTTGCAGGATGCAATAACTGCATTCCATCGGGCAATTCAATTGCGAATTGATGACATAATATCGGCAGCAGAGATAGCTCGGTCCCGTCCCCGGACATTCTTTCACAAGAGGCCCTTTGAACCGGGTAATCCAAATCCGGCGTTTTTCGCGCCCGGGATGAAAATCCGGAAAACTCCGGAGAAACTCGGAAGGATTCTCGACCCGGGTCAGGGGAACATCCGGAAGCCTGTCCAGAACCCGCCGCGCCAAAGGATCCCCTTCCGCTTCGGCGTCCAAATAAATATGAACAAAATTCCAAGGTGTCACAATCGCCTTTCGATGACTTCGCAAAACCGGATTTCGGAAGCAAGAGGCCCGTTGACTTCAATCCATACCGCAATTCCGGCGCCAGCCTCTTTTCCCGCAACCGCCACAACGGACTGCCCCCGCCGGAGAAATCCCCGCTCAAAAGCCTGCTGAGCGATTTTCAGACAGACACGCCCACCGACCCCGAATTGGGTTTCAATTTTCTTTTCTTCTTTTCCAAAAGCCGAAATTTTAAACAGCCTCGTGACCCATCGGGCCCATTTCACCGGAAGCGGAAGCGTCCGGTCCTCAAAGACGGTATGACCTCCCTTCGCCAACCGTTTCCGGATTTCATCCGGAATCCGTAATTCCGGAGATACGTTTCGCGCACGGTGAGTCGCCACGATCAGACGAACGTCCCGTTTTCCGATCAAATCCAGCATTTTCTCCGCCGTCGAACCGGTTGTGGATGCTATCAAGATCGGTACGCGAAGCCGTAAAGCTTTTTCCAGGGCCTTTTCCAAAATCGAGGGGGTCATTTAGAATCTCTCGCGGAAATGATAAGCCTTCCGGCCGGCCTTGTAAAGACAGGCCGGAAAATCATCCGGAGGATTTCACGTGAATCAAGGAGGCCAGTTCCCGGTCGACGGTAAACCGGCTTTGCCCGATCCGGAAAACGCAGGAAGGAAATCGCTGGATCAGTTCAATTTCGACCCCCGGAAATACGCCCATCACCATCATCTTCCGTAAGGCATTCCGATCGCAGAATCCGATCCCGGCAATCTTCCCCCGGTTATTCGGCTGCAAATCCGGCAACGGAATCACCTTTTCGCCGCATTTTAAAATTTCGGAAGGCCCGGAAGCGGCTCGGGCCGGCGTCTCTCCCGGAACACCCTTCCGTCGGCTTAAAAAAGACCGGATGATCGCTCCAAGGCTCAGCTTTCTCTCCCATTGCGTCACCTCCGAGTCCGGGACCAATTCGAAATGGCAGCGGGGGCATTTGATAAGACTGCAGCTCTTCGCCAGGACGCATCCTTCGCAAACGGAGCGGCCTTCGTTCTCCTGAAATTCGAAACCGCAAAGGCTGCACTTCATAACGAAACTCCCGCTTTCAGCAAAACCCAATTCAGACCATAGGCGATCCCGAAAGAAAAAAACAGTACAAAAACGGAGATGGCTGTCGCCGTTTTCCATCCGCGCTCTTTGATATTCATCAGAAATTGCGCGATGCAGGGAAGAAACAAGGTGAGCGCCACGCAGGCGATCAGGACCTGATTGCCGTTCAGGATTCCCTCCCGGCTGAGATCATAAAGCCCCGCTACTCCGTAATCCCTCCGGAAAAAGCCGAAAAGAAACGCGCTGGCTGATTCGGGCGGGAGCCCCAGCCAGGAAACGGGTTTTTCCAGTGCGGCAATCGTGAAATCGAACGTATGCGTCAGCCTGCCGATCCAAATCAAAAAACTCGCCAAAAGAAACAGAGGGATGACTTCTTCAAGATACCATTTCACCCGCGCAAAGGTCTTGACCAAAATATTCGATAATTTCGGCGCACGGAGAGGAGGTAATTCCATGTAGAAAGAAGCCCTCTCCCCGGGCAAAAGGCAGGCACTGAAAAAACCGGTGACAAAAAAAACTCCGCCGATGACCGCCGCCCAGACGGCCAGCGCCTCCGGGTGTCTGCTCAAAAGGGCGAAAATGACTCCGAGCTGAGCGGAACAGGGCACGGCCAGCGCCAAAAGAACGGTGGAAATGACACGTTCCCGTTTGGTGGGCAAAGTCCGGGTAACCATCGTCGCCATCGTATCGCATCCCAAGCCCAAGACCATGGGAATCACCGCCCGCCCGCTCAGCCCTATTTTTTTGAAAGCCCGATCCAAAAGCATCGCCAGACGCGGCAGATATCCCGAATCTTCCAAAACCGAGAAAACCAGAAAAAACAGCGTGACAATGGGCAGGATCAAAGCGATCGCATACCGCAATCCCAGCGTAATCATCCCGTATTCCCCCGTCAGCAAATCCCGAAGGCTTTCCCAAGGAATGAGCCGGGCCGAAACCGAAACAAAAAAAGGATTGAGATATTTTTCAAAGACAGTCCCTTCGATAAATCCCACCAGCGTTCCCGCCCCCAGCCGCCCGACGAACTGGTAAAGCCCGAAATAAAGAACCAGCAGAAGAATCGGAATCCCGGTCACCGGTTTCATCAAGTAACGGTCCCAGTGAAAAAACCGGCCTCCCCCCTCTCCCTCCATTTCAAAAACCTGGGAAGCGATGCGCCTCGTGACCGTTCTCTGCTCCGCGGCAATCTCATACTCCGGGATTCTCCCCCGGAAACACGCCCGGTCGGAACGGATTGCTTCGGCCCGCCGGACGGCATCGGGTGCGACAAGCGAAATTCTCGCCCGGATTTCCTCATCGCCCTTCAGCAGCCATAATGCAAGACATCTCGATGAAACATGCCGCTCTTTCGGAATCAACGATTCCAGTTCCCGCAGATCGTCTTCGAAGGAATAACGGACTATCGGAGAAGCTTGGCGGGACGGGGAAAAACCGGACCTAAAACGTTTTGCGATAATTTCTTTCAGACGGTCGATCCCCTCTCCGGAAATCGAAACCGCCGGAATGACGGGAATCCCAAGCATCTCCTCCAGCAGGCAATGATCGATCGAAACCCCGCTCGCCCTCGCCTCGTCCATCATATTCAGCACCAGAACGACCCCGGGAGTCGCCTCGAGCAGCTCAAAAGTCAAAGGCAACATTCTTTCCAGATTCTTGGCATCGATGACATGAACAATCAGGTCTATCGATTCGTTGATCAATATCTCGCGGGCAACGCCCTCTTCTTCGCTCAAAGGGATCAGAGAATACATCCCCGGCGTATCGATCACTTCAAATTCCGATCCGCCGATCTTCGCCCGCCCCCGCAGTATTTCGACCGTCGTCCCGGGATAGTTCGATACCGTAACGTAGCTTCCCGTCAAATCGTTGAACAGCACGCTCTTGCCGACATTCGGCGCACCGACGATTGCAATCTTCCCGGTCTTAAGCTCCCGGACCTTTTTAAAGCCTGCCCAACTCATTTTCACTTTTTGCTCCGATTTCATCCCGCTTCTTCTTTCCGCGGTTCAGAAACAGCCTAGCAGCTTCCATAGGATTTAATCCTGAGTAGAAATATTACTACATGCGTCGTCTGAAAACAAGGTTCGCCGGATGGCTCGGGCCCTCTTGAACACAGCAGAAAAATCGCGGGAAGAAACACTAAAAAGAGAAATTGGACACGCAAGGAAAAAACGGGTTTAGTTCAACCGGCTCCGCGGGGAGAGTAAACACAGTTGGGCTCTTCGGCCAGAAAATTCCCGGAATCTTGATAAGCGCGGGCCCTGCATCCCGAACAAACGGTCCGATACTCACACGCGCCGCATTTCCCTTCCAGGAATTCTTCGCCCCTCAGTTTCCGGAGAATCTCCGAATTTTCCCAGATGTCTTTCAGGGCCCCTTCTCGAACATTGCCGCAGGAAAGCGGGAGATACCCGCAGGGAAAAACTTCCCCGGTATGCGAAACAAACACGATTCCCGTCCCGGCCAGACATCCTTTCGTCATAGAAAGGAAAGGGCCGCGGCCGGATTGCCCCGGGAAAGCATTCCGCTCCCCCGCGAGAATCCTGAAATAATGCGGAGCGCAAATGGGGCGGACATGCATCGTTCCCCGGCGGGAAAGCCGATGGACGCAAGTCAGCGTTTCTTCATATTCCGACGGACTCAGTTGGTGCGAAACTTTGATTTCCGCGCCGCAGCCGACGGGAACCAGCAGGAAGTAATGCAGGCTTTCCGCGCCGAGGCCCAGCGCCATTTCAAAAATCTTCTCGACTTCATGAACATTATGCCGGGAGACGGTTGCGTTAACCTGCATCGGCATTCCGAGATTTTTGAGATTTTTGAATCCCCGGACGGCTTTCTCGAAAGAACCCGGCATATTCCTGAACCGGTCGTGCGTTTCCGGCCCCGCGCCGTCAAAACTGATCGAAACCCGCCCGATCCCGGATCGGACAATTTCCGACGCCATATCGTTATCGACCAAAGTCCCGTTCGTCGCCAACGCAAGCCGGATATTTTTCCCGCGGGCAAATCGGACCCATTCAAACAAATCCGCCCGCAATAGCGGTTCCCCGCCGCTCAGGACCAAAACCGGGGAATCCTCAAAATCACGCGCCAGGCTTTCGATAAACCGGGCCGCTTCTTCCGTTGAAAGTTCCCGCGCCCCCCCTCCTCCGATGGCGCTGGTGCGGCGGCAATGCACGCATTCCAAATTGCACGCGGCGGTTGTTTCCCAAAAAATCAGTCTGGGAGGATTGCCCATGTCGTTCTTCAAAGCCCAATCTCCTCATCCGTAAGATAACAAGCGGGGTCGGATGCCCACACGTCTCCCGTCGCAATTTCGGCACGGACACGTAAAGACCCGCCGCAGGCCTCAAAAAAACGGCACGCCTCGCACCGTCCCCGGATAAAATCCCGCCGGTGCCGCAGTTTCTCAAGTAAAGGTTCGTCCGGATTGCTCCATATTTCGCCGAATTTCCGCTCCCGGACACTCCCCAGAGAGTAGTGAGACCAAAACTGATCGGGATGGACGTCCCCCTCGGCATCGATACAGGCAATGCCCACACCGGATGAATTTGCGCCACCGCCGTTCCAAGCCAGGTGCCGATAAACCTCCTCGGCCCGGGGATCCCCTTTCCCTTTGAGTTTCAGGTAGAGATAAGGGCCGTCCGCATGATGATCCACCGTCAAAACTTCAACCGGATATCCCTTCCGGAGAAGGGTCTCGGTTCTTTCGAAAATCAAATCCACTTTTTCCCTGATTCGCCCGGGTTTCACGCAGAAAATCTCTTTCCCTCTTCCGCTGGGGACTAAATGATAGAAGCACACGCGACGGATCCCTTCTTTTTCGATCAGATCGAATATGACGTCAACTTGATCCATCGTCGAATCCGTCATCGTCAGGCGAAGACCGGTTTTCTGCCCGACAGCAATCAGCCGCCGGATCCCCGAAAGAGTTTGATCGAAAGCCCCTCCGACCCCGCGAAAGCGGTCATGCGCGGCCGCCAATCCGTCCAAACTCACTCCGACGTAAGAAAATCCCGCCGACCGGATCTTCTCGGCAACTTCGGAAGAAATCAGTGACCCGTTGGTTGAAAGAATCGTCCGTATTCCCCGCGCCCGCGCGGAATCGGCCAAACCAAAAAGATCCTTCCTCAAAAGAGGCTCCCCACCCGAAAACAAAACCGCCGGCACTTCGAAAAAAGCCAGGTCCTCAATCACCTTGAGCGCTTCTTCCGTTCGAAGCTCTCCCGCATAAGACCCGGCGCCTGAGTCCGTGTAGCAATGCCGGCAGCGGAGATTGCAGGTCTTGGTAATATTCCAGACCACAATCGGCCGTCTTAGGGACGCCGCCCGCGAAACAGGATAGGTTTCATCCTTGTCGCACTCCGGGCAGGAAACTTTCTCGCCATAGC
The DNA here is from genome assembly GCA_029561555.1 of Candidatus Omnitrophota bacterium. Taxonomy (GTDB): domain Bacteria; phylum Omnitrophota; class Omnitrophia; order Omnitrophales; family Omnitrophaceae; genus JAKQXH01. Next base: position 3,599 of record JAKQXH010000019.1, on the reverse strand, counting down.
GGTGAGGGACCGATGCGGAAGCCTTCCCGCAGTACAGGTAACTAACATCAATCATCTTTTGATTCTCCCCGGCCAATCCGGTAACATATTAGGAAACCCTTGCGAGAAATGCGAAACATGTCTCGGAGCAGAAAAAAAACAAACCGAAAAATTTCCTTCTTCCCGATTTCACTCGGGCTGATCGTTCTCGCTTTTCGGATAATCAACACAAACGGCACACTGTACGCGCAAGGCTCCGTTCTTAAAGCGGTTCTCGACGCCTCGAAATCCATTGTCAGCATCACCTCGGAAGCAGGAGGAATTTTCGGAGACCGTCCCCAAGGGGCTTTTGATAAATCCACCGGCCAGATCCTTATCTTCAGGAAAATCTCCCCCGTTTATGTGTCCCGGACCGGGGCGGGATTTTTTATCGACTCCTCCGGCATTATCGTAACAAATGCGCATACGGTACAGCAAGCCGGCCGGATCAAAGTTGTACTCCACGACGGCACTCAGCTCATCGGGAGCCTGATTCATCTCGTGCCCGCCATGGACCTCGCTTACCTTCAAATTTCTCTCCCAAACCCGATCCCTCCGGTCATCCTATCCGATTCTGACCGCTCAAAATTGGGCGATTCCGTCTACACGATCGGAAACTCCCCCGTCATCAAGGGAAGCATCAGCGGAGGGCAAATCAACGGCATCGGCACAAGCAAAACAACACCCCCGGAGATCGCGGCCGGAACCGCATTGTTTCAAATCAATTTCCGCCTGTACAAAGGAGACAGCGGATGCCCCGTATTCAACCAGCGGGGAGAAGTCATCGGACTCATCAGCGCGCAAGCGGCCCAGGGCAACCTCACGTATGCCATCCCTTCAAACCTGATCCGGAAAGGTTATCGGGAATATCTGGAAAAACAATCGGCCCCTTCGGATCAGAAATAAATTCCGAAGCGCCGGAAATTGATTCGAAATATCAGGCCCCTTCCAATTTCGCGAGGATTTCCCTCGCCCGCGCATGCGAGGGGGAAATGCTCAGGACGGTCCGGAGAGACTGTCTGGCTTCATCCACTTTCTTTTGCGCAAGATAAGCGAGCGCCAGACCGAAATGCCCTTCCGCATTGTTCCAATCTTTGTCGATGGAAAAACGAAACTCTCTCGCAGCGCTGTCCGACTCTCCCTGATTCAAATAAAGGTTCCCAAGGTTCCGGTGGAAAAAAGCCTGAGTTTTGGGAGAAGACGAATTCTTCAGCCCTTCCGAGAAAACAAACAGGGCTTTCTCGGTATCCCCCCGGTTCGCGAGGCAAATCCCGAGAATTCCGCAAAGCCCCGAATCTTTCTTCTTGTCCTGAATGACGTCCCCCAAAACCCGGACGCATTTATCCCAATCTCCCTGATGGAAATAGATCTCCCCGAGTTTCTGATAACATTCCGGCGACGGTCTCATCTGGCAGGCAATTTCGAAATTTCGAGCGGCTTCCCCGAAATTCTGAAGGCCCAAATAAGCCAATCCCAGATTTTTGTAAATTTCGGCGGGTTGCGTATTGGTCCCGGTCGTCACAATTCCCCGTCTCCTTTCCTCCGGAATCAACTTCAGGGCCTCCGTAAGGCACTGAACGACTTTGTCATACTCTCCTTTCTGAAAATAGCCGTACGCAAGATTCGTCAGCAGGGTCGAATCCTTTTTCCCGGTTTTCAGGACCTCCTCATAATTCTCAATAGCGTCCCCCACTTTTCCCTGCATCATTTCGATATTGGCAAGATTCGACTGGATATCTTTGTTGGAAGGGGCCAGCGTCAGAGCACCGGTCCAGGCGTGATAAGCGCCGGAATAATCCCCCTTTCTGAAATAAGCGTTTCCCAGGGCGTTCAAGGCCAAGGTTTTCGCCTCCCGATCCGCAGGCAGACGGAACCGGGGCAGAGCCCGGGTCAATTCCGAGATCGCTCCGTCGTAATCCCCCATTTTCGAGCACAACATCCCCATATCGTAGTGCACCCGAAAATTCGCGTCATCCAGCCCGCTTGCCGCCCTCCATGTCCGGAGGGCGTCCTCAAATTTTCCGAGTCTGAAATAAAAAGCCCCCAGCGCATAATAAAAATCAAACTGTTGATTATCCGCGGAAAACTTCAAATACGCCGAAAGCAATTTCTGAACCATGCTGACGGAAAGGACATCCGTCCCCTGCCGAAAATCCACGTCCCGAGTCAAAGAAATGATTCGATGGTTATCCGGATCAAAATGGGTGGGAATTTGTCGTAATACAATCGGCGACATAATCGTTTCGGGCCGGGCCGTATGGACCGCTCCGAAAAGATGCCCTAACTCGTGCGCCAACACCGTTTCTTCCTGAACACGGAACAAAGGAATCTCGGGATACCGTATAACGGCATAGCCCGAAAAAGGCCGGGCGATCCCCAATGAGTCGAAATCCTTGACCTCTCCGTCCGGAAGCAATTCAGGATCAAGCTTCGTCAACCCGATCACGACATCCGCGTCTTTCAAGGGAAAACTATTCTGCAGGTCGTCGATCAGATAGCTCATTTCGCGCTGGGATTCGCGGGGGTTCCACAGCCAGTAGGTCAGGACGCGAAAACGGATCTTAAATTCGGTTTCGAAAATCTTGGACGCATAGGCCAGGCGGCGTTCAAACTGGCTTTTCCATTCGGGATTGGTCTTGAATTCGGGAGTAACCGCCACCCCGACTTTTATTTCCCGAAAAGGCAAAGTTTCCGCCCGGACGGCCGAGATGCCAAGGATCCAAAATCCGCCGACGAGCAAAATCCGGCCGAAAAACCGCTCAATCTTTTTCATGATTCGGCATCCTGCGCTCCCGGTTCACCGCACAAAAATATTTTCCTCTAAACAAAACCATCGGGGGTATATTATAATTCTCGAATCAAAAGGGAAAGCAGTTTCAGAACAAAAATACCGTTCAGCAGAAAGCGGCGAATTCCGATTCGAGACATGAAGGCATTTTCGAAATACTTCAATCTGTTTGTCGTCCTAAGCCGGGCGCATCTGCGCTCGTCCGACTACCGCTCCGTCCTCGGAGCCCTGTGGAGTTTCGTCGGGCCCCTGCTGACTTTCACCGTGCTCTATTTCATTTTCGTGGAGCGCTTCGGACCGCATATCCCGCTGTTCCCGTCAAAACTTCTGGCGGGCATTATTCTGCTGACTTTTTTCTACCGGGTAGTTGCCGCCATGATGCAGGCCGTAAACTACAGCCAGGGAATCGTCGTCCATTCGCTGACTCCGTCGGAAATCATTTTCCTATCGGCTCTCTCGGTCCCCGTCGTCAAGTTCGCCGTCGAAATCACGCTCTTCATCTCCGTCACGGTCATGCTCGCGACCCACCAAATCCCCAATATCCCGCTTTTGTTTTCGATCGCGGTTTTATTTCTTCTGTCATCCGCCGGAATCGGCCTTTGGCTGGGGACGCTGAATTCTATCGCTTCCGACACGAATGAGGTCTGGATGGCCCTGTCCCCTCTCCTCATGTTCACAAGCCCTATTTTCTACTCTTTGGACATGCTCTCCCCCTGGGGCAGAAGCCTTGTGTTTTGGATCAACCCGCTCACTCCTTATATTTTGTGCTATCAGACGATTATCTCGGGTGAAG
>JAKQXH010000102.1 GCA_029561555.1 Candidatus Omnitrophota bacterium | reverse complement strand
ATACGAAACACTGCTCCTTCCGATTTTGGAAGGAAAGGCGGATGTCGTCTGCGGATCAAGATTCGTAGGCGGAGATTCCCATCGAGTCCTCTACTTCTGGCATTTCGTCGGCAATAAACTCATCACTCTGCTATCCAACATGTTGACCAACCTAAACCTAACCGATCTGGAATGTTGCTACAAAGCTTACAAACGGGAAATCATCCAGAAAATCCGCATCCAGGAGGACGGTTTCGAATCCGAGCCCGAAATCATCGCCAAGATTTCAAAATTGCATTGCCGAATTTATGAAGTCGGCATTTCTTATTCCGGCAGGACGTATCAGGAAGGAAAGAAAATTACTTGGCTTGACGGGCTACGCGCACTCAAGAGCATTATCAAATACAATCTATTTGCCTGATTCCTTCACCCCGCGATCAATCTTTCGTCTCAATAAAATGTAAGTCGGCCAGGCTTTTATCGGAGTATAGCGTTCCCTCAGAAATGAATCGAGATCCAAATAGTCGACGATATAAAGCAGCGGCGAAGGCGCTTTTTGAGAGGAATGGATCAGAATCCAATCAGGCGGATTCCCCGTAATGCGAGCCCTGACCTGAGCCCATTGTTTACCCATAGCCGGGAGGACTCCTTGATGAAAGATAAAAGGAATTCCTCGATAGCTGTCCCTGCCCATCAAGGAATACAGTATCGGAAGATCCGTTAGGACCAAAAATGAATCCTTTTCCGGAACATACGAACGGAACCCCTGCACAATATCATCGATAAACTCTCCTTCCCCTTTGGCGCACTTCCAACCCCGCAGCGGCTGAACTTGAAGGGTGTAATCCCCAAAGAAACTCCCTGTCTTGGGCTGCCACACCTTAAGCTCATATCCATAGCGGGCGGCAACAACCGTCATCCATCCCGTCAGTAAGACCAAAAAGACAAACGACAAGCGCCAAACCGTTCGCCTCAGGGAAGTCGTCATTTCTCGCTTGACCCGAGAAAGAAAGATAAAAGCAATCGCCATATGGGGACCCCAAAGAGGAATATTTGCATTCTTCTCCATGGAGCCGGTTAAAAATGAAAAGAGCCCCACAAAATACACCCCGAAAAGAAGCAGCTCGAGTCGCAGATATTTCCTCCAAACCCCCTTGGAGTTTATAGCCACCACCGCCGCCGGCAGCCAGTAATAATTCATCAGCCAAGTCGGAATCCAAAGAAAAAAAATAAATCGGGCCCGCTGACTGGTCCCGTAATTCAAAAACGCTTGTGTGACATATTCCGCGGGAGCCCGGATAAAAACCAAAGAAATTAAAAGAGCGACTACCGCACCGCATCCGTATCCAAAAATTCCTTTTCGTCTCTCCTTAAAACTCGCCAGAATCACAAAAAACAAGAGGCCGTAAATAAAACCGATATTTGATTTAGTAACGAAGGAAAAAACCGCCATCGCACCGCAACAAGCGCCCGTCCAAAAGACCTTCCCCCCGCCGGTTTCCGGAAGACGCGTCGTCAAAAACACGATCGCCAAAATCCCCCAAAGATGGGCGGTCTGATCGTACCAGGGGTGAGAAATAGGCCAATAAAAGGACGCGGCCGTTAGAAGTGCCAGCAAAGCGCAGAGCCAAAAAGGAAGATATTTTCTGACCATCCAAAAAATCGAAACGATCACAATCGAACTGACCGTCACAAGATGCGCCAAAACCGCATTTTTGCCGAACCCGAACAAAAGAAAGAAAAACGCGTTCAGGTAAAGATGCAAAGGCCCCGTCGTGAAGATGAAATCCACATACGGAACCTGCCCGCGATAGATCCGCCAGCTTGCGTCGAGAAAACTCCCCATGTCGAAAAAATTAAATCCCCGGAACGCATTGTAGCGGAGGAAAACCGCATTCACGATCAAGACGGCGAGCAACAAAAGCCATCCCAAAAGCTCGCGAAACCTTTCGGAGAGATGAATGCGCCACAAATCCCATCGCATAGGATGGATTATAATCTAAAATGTTAAAAATAATATTTTTTTCGGTAAAACTTTACCTTTACGCGAAGATTTCCGTGGTTAGAATAATGGCGGAAAGCGAAAAAACGATGCAAAAGAATATCCCCTTACCCAAATTGAGCATTATTATGCCGTCGTTCAACTCCGGTCGTTTTATTCGGGAAGCCATCGATTCCGTCCTGTCTCAGGATTACCCTTGGCTGGAATTGATCGTTATGGATGGCGGAAGCACGGACGGCACAATAACCATTCTGGAAAGTTACGGCAACAAAATCCGCTGGTCCTCGGGAAAAGACCGAGGGCAGGGACACGCCTTAAATAAGGGATTCGCAATTGCCTCCGGAGAGATTTTGGGATGGTTAAATGCCGACGACCTTTATGAACCCGGCTGTTTACTCGCCATGGGGAACTTTTTCAACCAACATCCCGAAATCTTCTGGGCATCCGGATATTGCTCGATCATTGACGAAAGCGGTAAAGAGATCCGGAAATTTATTACCCGCTACAAAACCTGGCGCCTCCGCCACTACCGCTACAATCATCTTCTCACCGAAAACTTTCTTCCTCAAATGGGAATTTTCTTTCGAAAAAGCGCTCTTGCATGGGCCGGCCAAATTGACGAAACCCTTTACTATGCAATGGATTACGACCTATGGCTTCGTCTCGGAAAGATTGAAGATCCCGGTTTCATAAACCAGAAAATCGGAAAATTTCGTATGTATTCGACGACTAAAACTATGTCGGGATACCGGAAAGGTTTTCAGGAAGACTTTTCCGTATCCAAACGCTACAGTCGGCAAAAGCCTTGGCTGATCCCTCTCCATCGCCTCAATAATCTTAAAATTGTCGCGATTTACACATTGCTCAATTTTTTCTCAGTCTTGAAAATAAAGAAACCGTAACGGTCTTTTCCGGTCCCGCCGCATCATGAACCCGGAGACATCAGTTGCATTTAACCTTCCCCACACTATAATGTTTCCGATTCATCAGAACGGAATTGAAATCAAATTAGAAGAATTTGCCGGGATACGACCCCTTGGCAAAAGGAGTCTTAAATGAAGAAAGCGCTTATCACGGGAATCACTGGCCAAGACGGAAGTTATCTCACGGAATTTCTGCTTGCAAAGGGCTATGAAGTCCACGGAATCATCCGCAGGTCAAGCTCCTTCAATACGGGACGCATCGAACATATTTATAAAGACCCTCACGAAAAAGGAGTTCATCTGTTTCTACACTACGGAGACCTTGCCGACACCAACAGCCTGACCCGTTTACTGGAAAAAATACAGCCGGAGGAAGTCTACAACCTCGGCGCCCAAAGTCACGTCAGAGTCAGTTTTGACGTTCCTGAATATACGGCGGATATCTCGGGAATGGGAACCATCAGACTCCTGGAAGCAATCCGTCAGGCAAAAGTCAAAGCCCGTTTTTATCAAGCCTCATCCAGCGAAATGTACGGAAAGGTCGTGGAAACGCCTCAGAAAGAAACGACTCCCTTTTACCCGAGAAGTCCTTATGCCTGCTCAAAAGTCTTTTCCCATTGGGCCACGGTCAATTACCGCGAAAGTTTCGGCCTGTTCGCCTGCAGCGGAATCCTCTTCAATCACGAATCTCCGCGACGAGGAGAAACCTTTGTGACACGAAAGATCGCCAAAGCGGCCGCGCACATCAAAAAAGGCCTTCGGAAGGAACTTTTTCTCGGAAATCTCGAGGCCAAACGGGACTGGGGATACGCCAAGGAATATGTCGAAGCCATGTGGCTCATGCTCCAGCAAAATGAACCGGACGATTACGTCATCGCAACGGGCGAAACGCATTCCGTCCAGGAATTCCTGCAAGAAGCTTTTGATTACCTCGGCCTGGATTGGGAAAAACACGTCAAAATCGATCCGAAATATTTTCGTCCCGCGGAAGTCGATTTGCTCATCGGAGACGCTTCAAAAGCCAAAAAGAAATTAGGCTGGATCCCGCAAATCAAATTTAAGGAACTGGTTCGGCTAATGGTCGATGCCGAAATGAAAAATGACGAGATTCACTAAGCGCCCGGAATCCGAATCTGAAAATCAAACCGCCGGAAGATCGCTCTCTCCCATCAGGTAAGTATCAATACAGCGCGCGGATTGCCGGCCCTCTGCAATCGCCCAAACAATAAGGGATTGCCCCCTTCGCATATCCCCCGCCGAGAAGACACCGGGAATGGAAGTCATGTAATCCGCGTTGGTCTTGACATTTCCCCGGGCATCAAACTCAACTCCGAGCGAACTGAGCAGTCCCGGATGTTCGGGATGGAGAAATCCGATCGCAAGCAAAACAAGGTCCGCTTCGATCTCGAATTCGCTCCCGGAGATCTCCCTCATAAGGGGACACCCTTTCGCATCTTTTCCGGACCATTCCAGCCGAGCGCAAGACAATTTCGAGACTTGCCCTTTCTCGCCCGTGAACTTTTTAGTCATCACCGACCAATGCCGATCTCCGCCCTCCTCATGACTTGTCGAAGTTTTCAGGATAAAAGCGTATTTCGGCCAAGGGCAATCATCCGCTCGCGACTCCGGAGGCCTCGGCAAAACCTCCAACTGCGTAACGCTCAAGGCCCCCTGCCGATGAGAAGATCCCACGCAATCTGCTCCCGTATCTCCTCCCCCAATCACAACCACCCTCTTACCTTTGGCTAAAATCTGTTCTTTTTCGGAAATCGAAGCGCCTCCGACCCGGCGATTATTCTGCATCAGGAAATCCATCGCAAAATGAATCCCCGCCAAGTCTCTCCCGGGAATCGTTAAATCCCTCGGAGCACGCGAACCTCCGGCAAGACACACGGCGTCAAATTCTTTTTTAATACGGGATACGGCATAATTCCCGCCCACATTCACGCCCGTCTTAAATTGAATGCCTTCTTTCTCAAGGATTCCGATCCGGCGGTCCAGAACCCATTTTTCCAGTTTAAAATCCGGAATCCCGAGCCTCATAATGCCGCCTATTTTTTCATCGCGTTCAAAGACCGTCACCTCGTGCCCTGCCTTATTCAACTGATCCGCACACGCCAGCCCCGCGGGCCCCGATCCCACCACGGCGACTTTCTTTCCCGTCCGGACCTTGGGCGGAACCGGCTTAATCAACCCTGCCTGAAACGCGTGCTCGACAATCGATAATTCATTCTCCCGGATCGTCACCGGATCATCGTTAATATTCAAGACACAGGAGTGCTCGCACGGCGCCGGGCACAGACGCCCCGTAATTTCAGGAAAATTATTCGTCGCATGCAGCAAATCAACGGCCTTCTGCCACTGCCCCCGGTAAAGCGCATCATTCCATTCCGGAATAACATTCCCGATCGGGCAGCCCCAATGGCAAAACGGAATGCCGCAATCCATGCACCGGGCTGCCTGTTCCTGGGCAAGATCCTCCTTACGCAGGATCTCAACCTCCTTGAAATCCTGAACCCTCTGAGCCACCGCCCGGTAACGCGACTTGGCCCGCTTAAATTTCAGAAACCCTTTTGGATCTGCCATGCCTCACAACTCCAAAGCTTCTCAGCCGTCCCCGATATCGCTGAGGTCTACTTCTTCTTTCGTCCTTTGCGCGGCCGCCAAAACCCTCTTATATTCCGTCGGAATCACCTTGATAAAATTCGCACATTCGGCCGTAAAATCATCGAGAATAATGTCCACAATAGGGCTTTCCGTGTACTTCCGGTGGTTATACAAAAGCCGTTGAAGAACGGTCTTGTCTTCCGCGTCCAACGATTCAAGCTCCACCATGCTCCGGTTGCAATGGCTCTTAAAATCCCCGTTCACATCGTAAACATAAGCCACTCCCCCCGACATACCGGCCGCGAAATTTCGCCCCGTCCGCCCCAAAACAACCACTCGGCCTCCCGTCATGTACTCGCAACCGTGATCCCCCACACCCTCCACCACGGCATTCACTCCGGAATTCCGGATGCAGAACCGCTCTCCGGCCATGCCCCGGATATAGACTTCGCCGGAAGTCGCGCCGTAAAACGTTGTGTTTCCGATGATAATATTTTGCTCCGGAAGATACTGCGCTTTTCGGTCCGGATAAATCACGATCTTTCCGCCGGACATGCATTTCCCGACATAATCATTCGCCAACCCCTCCAATTCAAAGGTTGCTCCGCGGATCAAAAACGCACCGAAACTCTGCCCCGCAACGCCTCTGAATTTGAAATGGACCGTATCTTCCGGCAAACCTTCTTCGCCGTGGAAACGGCAAATCTCCCCGCTTAACATACCTCCTACCGTCCGATTTTTATTCTCGATCGGAAACGATTCTTTCACCGGAGTTTCGTTTTGTATCGCCGGTTGCGCGACCGCGATCAATTTCCGGTCCAGGACATCGTCGATCTCGTGTTTTTGGGAAATCTGGCAATAAGTTCCGACATGCGACGGCACGGCAGGTTTATAAAGGATCCCGGAAAAATCAAGCGCCTTGGCTTTCCACGGAAGAATATCGGCATTTACCTCCAACAAATCCGTCCGACCGATCATCTCATTCAAGTTCCGGATTCCAAAAGCTGCCATATACTGCCGGAGTTCCTGCGCGACAAAACGGAAATAATTCTGCAGCGCTTCGATCCTTCCCTTGAATCGCCCCTCCAACAGATCATCCTGAGTGGCCACCCCCACCGAACAATTGTTCAAATGACAATGCCTCAGCATCACACAGCCCAAAACAATCAAGGCTGCAGTCGAAAAACCGTATTCCTCGGCGCCCAGCAAAGCGGCAATCGCGACATCCCTACCCGTCCTCAGTTGTCCGTCAGTCTGAAGCCTCACCCGGGATCTTAAATCATTCAAAACAAGAGTCTGATTGGTTTCCGAAAGCCCCAATTCCCACGGCAACCCGGCATGCTTGATCGAGCTCAACGGAGATGCCCCGGTCCCTCCGTCACCGCCCGAAATCAGAATCATATCCGCATGCCCCTTGGCGACCCCCGCAGCAACCGTTCCCACTCCCACTTCGGACACCAATTTGACGCTGATCCTCGCCCGCGGATTGGCGTTCTTCAAATCAAATATCAATTGGGCCAAATCTTCTATCGAATAAATATCGTGATGAGGCGGGGGTGAAATCAATGTGACACCCGGTGTCGTATACCGAATTTTCGCAATCTGGACGCTCACCTTATGCCCTGGGAGCTGGCCCCCTTCACCCGGCTTAGCACCCTGAGCGATTTTGATCTGCAATTCGTCGGCATTCACCAGATAGTTCGCCGTCACACCGAATCGGCCCGACGCGACCTGTTTGATGGCGCTCCTTTTGGAATCTCCGTTCGGCAAAGGAGCAAACCGAACCGGATCTTCCCCCCCCTCACCGGAATTCGACCTGCCCCCGATCCGGTTCAATGCCATCGCCAAAGTTTCATGCGTTCCCCGCGAAATGGATCCAAAACTCATCGCCCCCGTCGCGAAACGTTTCAGAATATTTTCCACGGGCTCCACTTCCTCAATCGAAACCGGCTTCGCCGGCTTGAACTTCAAAAGGCTCCGGAGCGTCGTCGGCTGAGCGGACTGATCATTGATCATCTCCGAGAATTCACGGTACCGTTTTTCGTCGCCTTTCCAGGTGGCATCTTGCAAAGCCGCCACCGTTTCGGGATTCCAAAGATGGAATTCCCCTCCCCTCCGCCATTGATAGAATCCGCCCACATTCAAAATCTTCTTTCGGACCTCATCCTGCCCCGGCCGAAAGCCCTCCGCATGTCTCAGGAGAGTTTCGCGGGCCAGCACGGCAAATCCCGCCCCTCCGATCCGGGAAGCCGTCCCGGTAAAACATTTTTCGATCGCCTCGCCCCCCAGCCCAAGGGCCTCGAAAATTTGCGCGCCCCGATAGCTTTGAATCGTCGAAATCCCCATCTTGGAAAGGACTTTCAATATCCCTTCATGCAAGGCCTTCCGGTAATTTTTAAGCGCCGTCTTGGAATCCAGCGCGGGTTCCTCCTCCGCAATCAAATTCTCAACCGCCTCGAAGGCAAGATAAGGGTTCACGCAATCAGCCCCATACCCAAAGAGAAGGACGAAGTGATGCACTTCACGGGGCTCCCCGCTTTCGACGACAATTCCGACTCTCGTCCGAAGCGTCTTCTTCACCAAATGCTGATGAACGGCCCCCATGGCCAATAGCGCGGGCAAAGCGGCATGCGTCTCATCCAGCCCCCGGTCGCTCAGGATCACAATCGAAAATCCCTTCTCGATTGCCCGTTCCGTTTCGGAACAAATCCTTTCAATGGCCTTCCGGAATTCCTTTTCCCCGGCATTCGAAGTCCTGCCGGCTTTACCGTTTTCCTGTCCCGCCTTTCGGGTTGGGACTTCGAACAGCAATGACACCGTTGCCGTTTTAAACCCCTTCGGCCGCAATTCATGCAACTTGGCCACTTCTTCATTCGTCAGCACCGGCTTTTTGATCCAAAGCTTATGACAATGGTCGGGTGTTTCCTCCAGAATATTTTTCTGAGCCCCGAGAAAGCTGTCGAGACTCATGACAAGCTCCTCACGGATCGAATCAATCGGAGGGTTGGTTACCTGCGCGAAAAGCTGCTTGAAATAATTGTATAAAAGTTGCGGCTTTTTCGACAAAACCGCATGAGGCGCATCATTCCCCATCGAGCCGACGGGCTCCTTACCGGTTTCCGCCATCGGCTTCAAAATAATTTTTAAATCCTCCCGGGTATATCCGTAGGCCCGCATCGCAGAGAAAAGATTCCGGGTCTTCACCGGTTTTCGCTTCGGATCCGGCAGCCCGTTGAAATAAACCAAATGATCACGGATCCAATCGCCATACGGCTGCCGGGACGCCATCAGGTATTTTAATTCTTCATCCTTGATGATGCGCCGTTCCTCGGTATCGATAAAAAAGATTTTCCCGGGCTCAAGACGGCCCGAAATTTCGATGTCCTGCGCGGGAACGTCCAAAACGCCCACTTCGGAGGCCATCACCACAAATCCCTTTTTGGTAACGATATAACGGGCGGGCCGGAGGCCGTTCCGGTCCAGCGCTGCGCCAATTCGAATCCCGTCCGTTGCGGCAATGGCAGCCGGCCCGTCCCACGGCTCCATAAAACATGCGTGATACCGATAGAAATCCCTGAGTTTCTCGCTAAGAAGATTGTTCTGCTCCCATGCCGACGGCACCAGCATGAGCATCGCATGGGGGAGTGATCTTCCCCCGAGAACCAAAAGCTCCAAAGCGTTATCGAGCATCGCCGAGTCACTGCCTCCGGGCGCAATGATCGGCTTCAATTTTTCGACATCCTCACCGAACAAATCGCTCTTCAACAACCCTTCTTTCGCCCGCATCCAGTTGATATTGCCCCGAAGCGTGTTAATTTCGCCGTTATGGGCAAGGAATCGAAACGGTTGGGCCAAATCCCATGTCGGAAAAGTATTCGTGCTGTACCGCGAATGGACCAGGCAGATGGCGCTCGTCAGGCTTTCATCCTTCAGGTCGGGGAAATACTGTTCCACCTGATACGGCATCAAAAGCCCTTTGTAGCAGAACGTCCGGCAGGAAAGCGTGGGGATATAAAAAAAAGATTTCTGTTTCAGATCTGAACCATCGAGCAAATTCTTAATCCTCCGGCGGATCACGTAAAGCTTCCTCTCAAGATCAAGCAAATCATCGATCCGATCGCTCCGTCCGATAAAAATCTGTTCGATCACCGGCTGGGTTTCCTTGGCGCCGCGGCCGATATCGGAATCATCCACGGGAACGCTCCGCCACCCCAAAAACACCTGCCCTTCCTCACGGATAATTTTCTCGAAAGCCTGCTTGCAATATTTCCTTTCCCCGTTGTTCGTGGGCAGGAAAACCAGTCCGGTGCCGTATTGTCCGCATGGAGGCAGATCAATTTTGCCGTTCGAAGCAACTTTCGCGAAAAATTCGTGCGGGATTTGAATCAGGATTCCGGCTCCGTCGCCGGTTTTCGGATCCGCACCCACGGCCCCCCGGTGGGCAAGGCGCTTCAGGACTCCGCTTGCCTGAACAACCATTTCGTGCGTCTTCTTCCCGTCCATATTGCAGACAAATCCGACCCCGCAGGAATCTCGTTCATACTGCGGATCATAAAGGCCCTGTTTTACGGGAAATCCACGCCGGCCGACCCTGAATTTTTCTTTCATTCCAGCATCCTTATATCGATAAATACGCGCCCATAAAAAACAGGCGCCTCTCCTCACCGGTTTCAGGAGGATGGGCGCCAAACGAAACAAGTCTATTGCGGATTCTTCTTGTAATTCAAAGCGATAGAATCAAACGCCTTACGATTAGCGGTAAATATTATCACAAGCCTTTCGGCGTGCCAATTCAAACTTGCGGTATATATTCTATTAGATTTTGGCACCCCGTCAAATGCGAGTCCTTTGCAAACAGGTGCCATCCAATTACCTCGCCGGAAAAAGGGCACCCTCCATCGCCCGGTAAGAATCAGCCACCCGCTTGCTCTTTTTTCCTAATTCCTCATCCGACATCTTCCCCTGCATCCGTTCGACCACCCAACGAATCGTATCTTTGCGCTCATTGCTGGGGGGATGACTCCGATACCATGGTGATGCGGAGGCAATATACTTTTTGAATCCGGCCAAAGAAGCATCTACCTGAGCCCGCTCCTGTTCCGCAACACTTTTCCAGTGCAATGCGGTTTGATTCGCTTCCGGGAGACCGGTTCGGCGGAATTCCTCAATGTTATCCGTATACCGCTGTTCCGCCAGCTTGTATTGCGCCAAATGCGACACAATTTGCGTTGTGAAATCCGAAAGCCCGGTTTTCCCCTGTTCGGGCTCGATCAAGCTAAAAAAATCAATCAGGGCCAAAGGATTGAATCCCGCGCGATAGGCTAGGATCGTCCCGATCGTGTCCGCTTCTTTTTCATCGTTCCTGCTGTACGCCGCGCCTCCCAACTGCATCAATTCACCGGCAATCGTTTGGGTCGTCGGTTTAGCCTGCATTTGTTGAAACAAAACCGGCACCATGGAGCTGACAATGCCCCTCGTCGTCTGGCTCCGGATATGATTCGCGATAATATGGCCCAATTCATGAGCCATGACCGTCGCAACCTGATCCGCGTTACCGCCGGTCAGTTTCAGCAATCCGGAATTCATGTAAATACCCGTCCCTTCCGTAAAAGCATTCACCGTGTCATCCTCGACCACATAAACCTTGATCCGGCTGCCTTGAAGGGGAGAGACCTGAATCAGTCTATCGAGAACACTCTGAAGATTCTGAGAATAGGCAACCTGCTTTCCCTGAAGACTGACAGGCTGATCGGACTCTTTTGCCCCGCGCCATTGTTTCTGCGCCGCAGCAATTCTCTGGTCCAACGTATTCGGGACAAACGCCGTCGTCAGATAGGCGCATCCGGACAGCAACGCCACGCATACCGAAAAAACTGAGAGCCTCCACTTTACAATCAACCGTTTTAATGGCATTTCCCGAATCTCCGATCCAGTTCCTTCATAGCCTAAAATCCGTTCGCACGATTCAAAAAGCCCGACTGTCTTAACTCATAAAAAGCGAGAATGGTTTTGCCGTCGTTAATTTTCCCGTTCCGGATCATCCGCTCAATTTCCTTCAGGCGGAAAGTCCTCGCCGAAATCAATTCGTCAAACTCGGGGTTTGCGACAGACTTTTCCAGTTCCGTCGCAAGGAAAAGATGCATCACTTCGGTCGAAACCCCCGGCGTCGGATAAAACGTCCGAAGTTTTCTCCATCTCGCCGCAGAATACCCGATTTCCTCGATCAGCTCGCGTTTCGCGCAAGCCAGAGGCGTCTCCCCCCGATCAATGGTCCCCGCCGGAAACTCCCAAATATATCCTCCTGCACAATACCGGAACTGACGTATTAAAATAAGGCGGCCCCGGCCCGCCACGGGAATCATCACCGCAGAACCGCCGTGCAGGATAATCTCCCGGTCAATCACGTTTCCGTCCGGCAACCGGACCCGGTCCACGGACAAGTTGACCGCCCGTCCCGCATAAATTCTCTTATGCCTCAGAACCTTGTAAGGCTTGCGCGTCAACGCCATTTCAGCACAACCTTTTCACCGACGCGGACATGGGTCTTCGCGGCCGCGGAACCATTCGGCAATCCGATTTCCACGCGTCCTCCGCTTCCGATCAAACTCATCAGCACTCCCTTTTCCCCCTGCGCATAATGAGTGCCCCACCGTGAAATTTTCCGGCCCGCAAGCCACATTTCCGCTTTTGGCCTGTTGCGCACGTCTTTCCCTGAAATATTAGTAATCAAATTCCCGAAGCGGTCCAAATGAATAATCTCCCCCAAGATCTGATTCCGGTCCGCCCGGGCTTCGGGCCACGGAATCCGCGCTGCGTTTTTTAAGACCGGCCCCAATTGAGCGAACACATTGCTCCTGCTCAGATATGCCGCCGCCGGCGCTAATTTGTCGCGCCCGTGGAAAGTCGCGCTAACGGGATTAAGAAAAAAACGGGCATTCGAAACCTCCCGCAATTCATACCGATCTTCTTTCCGCATGACGGCCGTCAAGACCCCGTTATCGGGAGCGAGAAAAAAAGCCTTCCGGGTCTTCAGACACAGCAATTTCCTTTCGCCGCCGACTCCGGGATCCACAACAATGACGTGAACCGTCCCTTTCGGAAAATAAGAATAGAAAGTTTCCAGAACAAAAGCGGCTTCTCGGACATCACCGGGAGGAATGTCGTGACTTCCGTCCACAATGGAGACACCGGAATTGACGCCCAAAATGACCCCTTTCATAGACGCAACATAAGGATCTTTCGTGCCAAAATCAGTCGTCAGTGTGATTACGCTCATTTTATTTGTGATAAGGCATACGGTTCAATATCGCAAGAGAACGGTAAAGCATTTCGCAAATTAATACCCGTACTATTTTATGGGGAAACGTCAATTTGGAAAGCGAGAGTTTCCATCGGGCCCGATGGACCAATTCATCCGAAAGCCCCAAGGGCCCGCCGATCAGAAACACCAGTTCTTTCTCACCTCCCCCCATCCGCTTCGCAAGCCATCCCGCCAGCTCTTCGGAAGAGTATTGGCTCCCGCTCCGATCCAGCGCGACCCAGGAAGCGCCGTCCGGAAGCAGCGTATCCAACCGCCTCAATTCGGCTTCAAAAAGTTTTTTTTTGTTCTGAGCCCTTTCAATTTTCTCGCGGTCGATTTCAAGCAACTCGCACGGAACCCAGCGCCGTATCCTTTTGAGGTACTCGGATTCCGCTGCGCGCAACCCGGCGTCCTGTCTACGGACAAACGAAATGATTTTAATCCGCAACGGAATCTCCTTCCCTCAAGCCCTTCAAAACGGCGGAGACTCTTTCGACCAGTGATTCGAAACCTTCTTTGTTTTGGGCGGAAATCAAAACAGCCCCCGGATACTCCCTGAGCAGGCGTTCCCGTTCCTCGGAGCTCCGAAGCAAATCCGCTTTATTGAGCGCGACAACCGCCGGCTTCCCCGAAATCTTCAAGTTCTCCATAAGTGCCCGGACGGCACGCTCATGATCTCCCGCCCCGGGATGCGCAACATCGATCACATGCAAAATCATATCCGCCTCATTGATCTCCTCCAGCGTCGCCCGAAACGCGTCCACCAGATTCGCCGGAAGATTCGCGATGAAGCCCACGGTATCGGTAAACAAAATGCGATCCCCCTCCCGCTCAAAAATCCGCGTCATCGGATCCAGCGTCGCGAACACTTTGTCCTCCACGAAAGCTGATGCCCCCGTCAGCGCGTTCAGTAATGTTGATTTTCCCGCATTCGTATAACCCACGATCGCCACCGTCGGAAAGTCCTTCCGCTTCCGGCCTTTCCGGATCAGGGCGCGGTGCTGCCGGACTTTTTCGACGTCTTCCTTCAGGCGGGAAATCCTCTCGCGAATCCGTCGCCGGTCGTACTCGAGCTTCTTTTCTCCGGGCCCCCGGGTTCCGATCCCTCCGCCGAGACGGGACAAAAGGACTCCCTTTCCCGTCAAACGGGGCAGAAGATACATCAGCTGGGCCAGTTCGACCTGAAGTCTTCCCTCATGTGTCCGGGCTCGCCGGGCAAAAATATCCAGAATCAATCCGGTCCGGTCCACGACCCTCATTTCGCACACCGCTTCGATATTGCGAACCTGAACGGGAGAAAGATCCACGCTGAACACGGCAAGCTGGGAACCCGTTCTCGCCGCTTGGATCCGCAAATCAAAAAGCTTTCCCTTCCCCAGGTAAGTCGCGGGATGTGGTCGATCCACCCAGGCCTTTATTTCTCCGGCAATTTCCCCGCCCGCGGAACGGGCCAGTTCCCTCAACTCCTCCAGCCGCTCATCCAGCAGATAACTCAACTTACCTTTTTCTTCCAGCGCAACCAAAAAAACTTTTTCCATTCGCTATCCCTTGACTATTTTCCCGGCAAGCCCGCCATCCGAACGATCCGGTCCGTCATCTCCTTTTCCGTTCCGCTCAGCCAGACAATCCTTGAATCGCGTTTAAACCAAATTAATTGTTTTTTGGCGAAATTCCGCGTGTGCTGTTTGATCTTTTCCCGGACCTCAACGAGATTCGCCTTTCCTTCGAAATAACCCCAAAGCTCCCGGTAACCAATCGCCTGAGCCGCCGTCGCCGATAACTTGTCTCTAAGCCGGAAAGCCTCCTTCACCATCCCCTTCCTGAACATGCAATCCACGCGACGGTCAATCGCTTTGTATAGAGCAAGACGCCCCGTTCGGATTCCAAAGAGCCGGTATCCATATCCCATTGCTTCAAGCGGGATAGTCTTCCTCTCCCATTCGGCAAGACTTTTTCCGGTAAGCTCCAAGACCTCAAGGGCTCGAATAATTCTTTTTTTGTCATTCGGATGAAGCCGCTTCGCCACCCCGGGATCTGCCTTCTGAAGACGCGCATACAGAAGATTCAATCCCTCCTCCGCCGCGATCTTCTCTAGCCGGTTCCGGATCCCCTCATCCTTGCCGGGATGAGGGCTGAGCCCGTCGACCACCGCCTTGACGTACAAACCGGTCCCCCCGACGGCAACCACGGTCTTCCCTTTCCCGAGAATTTTCTCCGCCGCTTCAAAAAAACGGTTCCGGTATTCATAAACGGAAAATTCCTGATCCGGACGAACCAGATCGAACAAATGATGCGGAACCCGCCAGCGCGCCCATCGGGAAGGTTTGTCCGTTCCGATATCCATGCCGCGGTAAATTTGCATCGAATCCATCGAAATAATTTCGCCCCGAAGCCTGCGCGCCACGCGAATGGCCAGCTTGGATTTGCCGGCCCCCGTCGGACCGACGATAAAGAGAATAGGATTTTTGGGGGTTTCCTTCATGCGGTTACATTTTTGCGGGCTGGGAAATCCCGAGGACTTCCAGGCCGTTTCTCAAAACAATGCGGGCGCAATCCACAAGAAATAGCCTCGTCTGAGTCAGCGGTTCGTCATCGGAAACAACCCGGCAGAGCGTGTAAAACTTATGAAACGACGTGGCAAGATCCCTCAGATACTCCACGACACGGTAAGGCTCCAGAGTCTGGGAAGCCTGAATCAGCATCTCCGGAAAGAGAGATAAATGCTTGATCAATTCCAATTCCGCGTCTTCCTTCAATCGGGAAAGGTCTGCCTTTTCGGGAATCGGAGTCTTCGCGTATTCGATAATGCTGCAAATGCGGGCATGCGCGTACTGCACATAGAATACCGGGTTCTCGTCGGATTTTTTTTTGGCCAAGTCCAGATCGAAATCCAGAAGACTTTCGACCCGGCGCATAAGGAAGAAAAAGCGGGTCGCATCCGCCCCGACTTCACCCATCAATTCCCGAAGCGTCACAAACTCTCCCGCGCGGGTGGACATTTTGACCGGCTGCCCCGCCCGGTAAAGCGTGGTCAACTGGACCAGCAGCACTTTGAGTTTTTCGGAATCTCCGCACAGCGCCTGCACCGCGGCTCTCATGCGGGGGACATAACCGTGATGGTCAGGCCCCCAGAGATTCACCATCATGTCAAATCGCCGTTGAAGCTTTCCCGCGTGATACGCGATATCGGGCGCAAGATAGGTGTATTCGCCGGTGGACTTTTTCAAAACCCGGTTCTTATCATCCCCAAACCGGGTCGACCGGAACCAAAGAGCCCCCTCTTCCTCGTAGATTAAATCTTTCGCCTCCAAATCGCCGAGAACCGTCTCGATTGCTCCCCGGTCACGGAGGCCCTGCTCGCTGAAATATTCGTCAAAAGAGACCCGGAGTTCCTCCAGATCCCGTTTGATCGTCGAGAGAATGTCTTGCGCCGCAAACTTCGCAAAAAAAGGAACGGCTTCCGCATCGGAAGCGTCAAAAAACTTCCGGCCTTCCTGTGCCAAAACCTTCTTCGCAATATCGCAAATATAAGCCCCTTGATACCCGTCCTGAGGAAAATCGATTTTCTTCCCCAAAAGCTCCAGATACCGGAACCACGTACTCAGCCCCAGAGTATTGATCTGCCGGCCCGCGTCATTCAGATAATATTCCCGGAACACGTCAAATCCCGCCATCTTCATGATCCGCGCCAAGGCGTCTCCGACGCAGGCCTGCCGTCCGTGAGCAATCGTCAGAGGCCCCGTCGGATTGGCGCTCACATACTCAAGAATGACGCGTCTCCCCGTCCCATATCCGGATTTTCCGAACAAACGGTCCTCCTTCCGTATTAGCGAAAGGACGGAAAGCACGGAACCGGTCGCAAAATAAAAATTAATAAATCCGGGGCGCTCGACTTTAATCTGAGCAATCGCTTCCCGCAGTCGGGGAAATGCCGGAAGTTTCTCTTCAATCAGTTTTTGGGATTCCGCCGCAATCGCAAAGGGATTCTTTTTAAAGCATGAGGCAAGTTTCAGGGCAAGGTTGCTGGAAAGGTCGCCGTGCTCCTTGTTCTTGGGAATTTCAAGATTATGCTCAAGGCTCCCGGGAATTTCCGCTCCATATCGCGCGGACAATTCGGGGAGGCAGGCATTGAGAAGCTCGTAAATATCCGATTTCATGGGAT
Source organism: Candidatus Omnitrophota bacterium (assembly GCA_029561555.1). Classification (GTDB taxonomy): domain Bacteria; phylum Omnitrophota; class Omnitrophia; order Omnitrophales; family Omnitrophaceae; genus JAKQXH01. The sequence goes on along the minus strand of JAKQXH010000102.1, from coordinate 592 downwards.
GATCGCCGATTCTATGCGGGGGGCATTCCCCCACAACCTTTCAAGATTATAAAAACCCCGTATATCACCCCGGAAGATATGGACCACCACATCGCCGTAATCCAGAAGAATCCAGCACCCGTCCTCATAGCCTTCGTCGTGAATGCAACGCTCCCGGTGCGCGGATAATTTTTCCTCCACGTGATCGGCAACGGCCCGCACATGCCGATCCGAATTCCCCGAAGTAATCACGAAATAATTCGCAATCGTCGAAAACCGGCGGAGATCCAAGACCACCGTGTCCTGCCCCTGCTTGTCTTCGCAGGCTTCCCGAATCAGCGAAATCAGTTTTTTGGACTGCAAGATTACACCCCTCCTAAAAAAACAAGAGAGGCACACGTTTGCCGCATGCCTCTCTTTCTTCAATAGTTGACTGCTTCAGTATTTCTACTCTCAGGCCTTCGTATCCAATCGTCTTTATCGGATCCTCCAAGCCCTGTTATTTTCCTCCCAATATCCGGGACAATTTCGTCCCACAGGCCGGACATTTCCCCTGCATGGCTTTCCGCCCGTTCTTAAGAGTCACTTCCACCGGATCCGTCATTTCTTTCTT
>JAKQXH010000025.1 GCA_029561555.1 Candidatus Omnitrophota bacterium | reverse complement strand
TTCGCGGAGAGGCGTTAGCCTCCTGAATCCGCTGTTTTGTTAACTTCCTGTTTTGCCAACCCCTCTCCTCTCGCTCGGGTGGCGTCCGGTTGACAGTTTTTTTAAATTGTTCCATGATACGAATCCTATGAAAAAATTTTTTCCTGTTATCCTGTCCGGAGTTCTGTTTATGTCCGGTTGCGCTTCTCCGGGGAAATTTTATCCGGGAGAACCTCTCGCGGCCGGTTCCTATCTGGTGGTTTATGGAAGGGAAAGTTGTCCGGAGTGTGTCAAGTTCAAGAAAAGTCTGGACAGGGCCGGGATGGATTATGAGTATAGGGATCTCGGAAACGAAAGCGTTAAAAACGATTTGTATCCGCGCATGAAAAAAGCGGGTATGGATTTGACTTATTTTCTTCTTCCAGTTGTCGAGGTGAACGGTGATTTTGCGGCAAGGCCTTCCCTGGGCGACGTCCTTGATCGTTATGGACAGGCCGCTTCAAAGCCCCGCCATCCGACGGTTCCCGTAGTGTCCGGCTCCTGCCGTGAGGGAGAATCGTGTTTTGCCCCCTGATCCGGGGTACGGGCAAAACGAAAAACAATTTCTCAAAAACTGGAAGACAGCTTAAAATGCCGCCCATGCGTCTTCCAAAATCGTTTTCAGTGATTCTTGCCCTCGCGCTGCTGGTATCTCAACAACCGGTTTTTGCCCGGGAGCCAGCGGCGCCCGCTTCAGCTTCAGAACGCCCGGTGTGGACCTTCCTTGACTGTTACGAAAAAGTTCTCAGGCATTACCCCGCGTTGCGAAAGCGTTATGAACAGCTTGAGCGGGCGAAAGCGGGCCGGAATCTCGCGATCGCCGACCTTTTCCCCAAAGTGCGTGGCGTCTTTGAAATGCAGACCTCGGATGATCCTGTGTCCGTGTTCGGGAATTTACTCCGCCAGGAATCTTTCACGGAGAATAATTTCGCGCTGAACGCGCTTAACACGCCCCGCCACCGGACGAACTATCGCTTCGGGATTGAAGGGGACGTTCTCCTTTTTGATTCGTTTGACACGATTTCCAAAATCCGTTCCGCTCGCCGGCTCGTGAAATCCGCGGATCTTCAGGCGGATTTTACGGAGATGGAAGCCGGGCTCGTCACGCTCGAAAGTTATCTCGGGATTTTACTCGCGCAAGGACTTTACGGGATCGCGGCCGAGGTTAAGGAATCGGCGGACAGGGACCTCAAGCAGGCCAGGGATCTGAACGAGAAAGGGCTGATTTTGGGCGCGGATTTTTACGCCGCGAAAGTGATCGCGGCCGGGATCCACCGGGAAGTGAACCGTCTTGGGGCCCTGAGGTCGACTTCTTACAAACTGATGAATATCTTGATGGGAGAAGATGCGGAGACGGCATGGGAGGCGGCGGGAAAACTTCCAGGGTCCGGACGGGATAAAAACGAGCTTGAGGCCTGGCTCGCGCAAGCGTACCGGGGGCGGAAGGATCTTGCGGCGCTGGACCAGAAGCTTGACTCCCTGCGTATTGAAACCCTGCGACAGAAAACGTCTTTTCTCCCGAAGTTTTACGGGTTCGCGAGCCTGGATGAAAATAGTCATGACTGGCACACCGGCGGACAGAGTTTTATGCTGGGCTTCAAAGGGACCATGGATTTTCTGGATCCTTCCTATCCGGGGCGGTGGAAGGCTTCGGAGGCAAAATACCGGGAACTCAAGGCGGAGCGCGAAATGCTCCGCGACGAGATCGCCAAAACCCTTATCCAGGAACTGGCCCGCTACGAAACCGTGATGCTGGACGCTCCGGTGATGAAATCGGCGTCCGGGGACGCGAAACAGGCGGCGGAACTGACGGCGAAACTTTACCAGGAAGGCCGGAAATCCATTGCGGACCTTCTTGAAATGCGACGCGGTTATTTCGAGACCACGGCGGGTTACGAGAATCTGCTTCTCGCCCTTGAGCTTGAATACGCCAGACTTTTGTTTCTGTCCGGCCAGCTTACCGATGACGGGATCCGGCAGGTCAATGAACGGTTGAAGAAGTAACGACTTTTCGTGGACGCCCGGTGTGTCACGGAAGTTAGCGAATAAAGGGCTTTGGAGATGCGAATTTTTTTTGATACCGAAACGACGGGACTTCCGAAAAACTGGCGGGAACCTCCGGAAAATTCCTCAAACTGGCCCCACATCGTTCAAATCGCTTGGGCGCAATATGACGACGCCGGAGCCCAAACCTCGTTCAAAAGCTATATCATCCGGCCCGAAGGATTTGTCATCCCGCCCGCCGCTTTCCGCGTTCACGGGATCAGCACAGAAAGGGCGATCCGCGAAGGAGCTTTGCTCCTCGACGTTCTCGGCGAATTTAAAACGGCGGTGGAAGGTTCGAAACTTTTGATCGCCCACAACATGGATTTTGACGAGAAAATGGTGCGCGCCGAACTTTCCAGAAAAAGAATGCCCGACTTTCTCCAGGGCATCGGGAAACTTTGCACCATGAAACGGACCGCGGATTTTTGCGCGATCCCGGGCCCGTACGGGAACAAATGGCCGACGCTCGCTGAACTTCACCGGAAACTTTTCGGCTCGGATTTTGAAAAACAGCACGACGCGGGCGCTGATGTCCTGTGTTGCGCGAAGTGCTATTTTGAACTGGAACGGCGCTCATTCTTCCGGGAACCCCTAAAGTCAGTCAAGGTCCGGTGTTGACCGGTCAGGGTCAAAATATTTATCGGGGGAAGGGAAAAGGGTCATAGTTGGAGAAGGAAATAAGTGATCGCTCGGAGTATTTTTTCGAAAGAGTTATCTTGTCTATGATCCAGAGGGTTTTAGATCCGTTGGTAGCAAAAACGTGTCTCTGGAATTTTAGTAAGAAAGGTTGATTTTACGACAGGATAACAAGGCGTGAGGTGTACGGCGTGACAAGGAATCCCGCGCGGGTGACAGTCACCTGTTTGTGTCCACGGAGTCTGTTCTATGTTTCAGGAAGATGACGAACCCAAAGAATGGGAAATGAAAGAAGAGGAACCGCCACGGGTTTTGAAAGAAAAGTGGGCGAGAGACGAAATTTTAGGGCCGGAAACCGTCATGTGCCCGTCCTGTAAAAAACGGGTGTCTGCCGACAACATGTACTGCCTTTACTGCGGCGCGCGGGTTCTTCAAAAGGCTGGTTTCCTAAGCGGACTGTTTGTCCGGATCAAAAGTTTTTTCGGAAAATAACGGTCGCGAAGCGTTCGGGGATTTTGGGGGGGCGATTTCTGGACATGGTAGCGGCTTCGTTGTATATTACGGCCGCGAGTCGAAATCGGGCCGCTCAGGTTTGCTTCGCCGGAGGTCAGTGGAGATGCCCGTGGCGTTTTCAAATCACCCGGTTAGGTCACAATCGCAGAATTATCCTTTAAAACAATTGACGGATCTCTGGTTTGAACGGATCCGGTCTCGAACGGGGGAATTATGAGCCAGGAAAAAGTTTTTACGGATGCCAATTTTCAAACCGAAGTACTTCAATCAGCCCAGCCCGTCCTGGTTGATTTTTGGGCCGAGTGGTGCGGTCCCTGCCGCATGCTGGGCCCCGTGGTGGAAAAGATTGCCGCCGCGAACGCGGGAAAAATCACGGTCGGCAAGATGAACGTCGACGAGAATCCGGGCACGCCGTCAAAATACGGGATCCAGGGGATTCCAACGATTATCTTTTTCAAGGGCGGTCAGCCCGTCCAGCAACTGGTCGGGTATCAGTCCCAGGATAAAATCCAGAAGATGATCGACGAAATTCTTCGCTGAGAAGCGAAAGGGAAAATTCGGAGACC
>JAKQXH010000017.1 GCA_029561555.1 Candidatus Omnitrophota bacterium | reverse complement strand
TATTGCAGGAGGCTTCGCAATATTTAAATGCGATTCATGACCAAGCCTTTGATGATGCGGTCGAAGGATTGCAAACCGGGATCGAATCCTTTTTAGCTTCCTCTCTCGGAAAACAAATTGAGCGGGACGGCATGCGGACCGTTACTGCGGAGTCTCTAGGGGGCCCGGCTGAAGCTCTTCAGGAATTTCTCCGGACCAAAAAAACGGGCCGCAAAACGACTACCCCTGAATTTTTGGCGGATTCTCTGGTTGATACCGGCATTGCCGTGATCAGCAGTTTTATGAATAGGTTGCATGCGCAATACCCTGACGCACAGTCGCTGGTCGTTGAGCGTTATCCCGGACTTACAGAAGGGCTTCAAACGGCGCTGGAACAATACCGGCAAAACGGTGAAAAAGTTCTCAGGGAAGACCTTCTTACCAGAGAAGCCATGGAACAAAGAATTCAGCCGCGGATTGAGGTGAGAAAAGCCTGGGACGGGGAAATTACCCAAATGGTCATTGCCGGACCCTTTGGCGATTACCGCACGGACGCCTCTCTGGCTTTAACGGATGCGTTAGGGCCGTTAGCTTCCGAATTTTCGGTCAGAGAAGGGGGGATCTCTTCGCTGGAGATTAATCTCCGCGGTGTGGATAAAAGCCTCCCGATAGATTTTCTGAGCCGGCATTTTGATGATGTGCTTGCCGAGATGGGATATACGCCGGGGCCTTTGATTGACGCGCGAAAAACAAGGACGGTTGTTTTGACGGACGGCGACGGCACCATCTACGGGGAGCCCGCCGCATGGGACCCGCTTGCGAAGAATATGGCGAATTCCGAGGCGCGGGATTCGCTGATCAAATATCTGGAGGCCGGAGGGGTGTATGTTCTTGTTTCCGGGAATGAAGCGGAACGTACGCGGCAGAAGCTGATCATGGACGGGGAAGGCATTCCGAGGCATTTGCGGAACCGCGTTTTGGTCGTTGTGGAAGGATCCGCAATAATGCACGCTATCGCCGAAGACGGTAATTTTCACGAAATTGAATCGTACCGGAAACAGGCCCTGAGTGAATCTTTTCAGGCCGGCGAAACGGAACCCTTGGATGCGATTTATGCCGGCGATAGGGAGAGTCCGAACAGCAACGATGCGCCGGGGTTTATCCGGATCAATCTTATCGATGGTGTCAATCGCGCGGTGATGGTGTCAAAAAAGCCGCCTTTAGAGCTTTCCGGCCGTTTTCTCGGCGGCAACCAGAAAGGCACAGGAGCTTTTCTGGCGGCGGCCGTTGAAGAGGCGGAGAGTAACCCGGGACAGCCGCTTTTTACCGATGAAAAATTAAATAGAATCATGGCCCGCGCCGGAACTTTGCTTGAATCGGCCGGGTCCCTGGGAATCGTCCCCCGGATGAAGAGAATGATTGCGCCGGTTTTATTGGCGGTGACTCTGCTGAGTATTGCGGGCCCTGCCGTGGCAGCAGAAGAAGGGGCGTTGAATTTTTCTGCGGCGCAGAAGGCGGCGCAGGTTCCCCCACCGGTTTCGGCAGGACCGCCCGTTCGTCGGGGAAGTTCTACGAGAAGGCTGATAATGGGATTGGGCGTGGCGGCGGGAACGCAGTATCTGCTGCAAAGCCTGGATCGGGGATTTGCCCGCCAGGGACGAGCTTCTGACGATACGCTTCGCCTCCTGACACGGTCTCTTGCCCCTGTCCCGGGACTTTATTTTCATGAATATGCCCATGCCGCGAAGGCTTATGATTTGGCTCCCGATAATTTTCGCGAACCCGGATTGTTGCGGATCCACGGTTATTCTGTGACCAATATTTTGATCGGAGCGGGAATCGGCATGATGACGGGTAAGTTGAGCAAAGGGAATCTCGTGCTTCCTATTTATTTTCCGAGTACGGGTACGGTCAACCAGCAATTCCGGTCCAGCAATAAATATCCGACTCTGGGGGAATGGACTTTGGGAAACCCGAGAACGTTGCGGGAGATTTGTTTGGCGGGCCCTTTAGCGAATTTTACCTTTGGTGCGGTTTCTCCTAAAAGTCCGGGAGGGCTTTCTTCTCTTGGAATGGGCACGGAAAATCTTTCACCTTACGGGTTATTCGACGTGGTAGGTCTGTTTGATTCTAGATTCAAAGGAGGTGTGTCAGATGGCGCACATGTCTTTCGCGAACAGTCAACAGGCACAAAGTTTTTACTGACCGGAGGACTGTCCTATTTGTCGTATACTTCGCAGGGCACAAAGCTTTTATCTCAGTCGGCACCTTACCTTGGCAGCTTAAGTGCTTTACGTTTGATGGGAGATAGCGGAAGAATAGCCGGAGCGGATGGCCTCAGTGATGATTTGAGTGATTTGAATGATAGCCGCTGGAGTTTTTCGATATTGCCTTCTTCCGGCACCGGCACAACCTCTGCGGTTATTTATAGCGGCCGGTTTGATTTTGACAGCCTTTTCGGAGGGGGGCGACGACAGGCGGAAATGCCGGCAGTTCAAGTAACCGCACCCACAACGCCGGGAACGCCGGTCTCAAGTGTTTTACTTTCTGCCCAGTCATTGGGGAATCAGACGAGAACCGGACTGTTTGATTCGGTCTCCGGCGCGTCGCTTGGGACGGGGGCACGATATCCGAAATTGAGCGAAGATTTACCGATTCGGAATCCCGATCAGGACCATTTGTGGGAGGCGGTCAGCATTCCGGCCGTTTTTGAATTTCTCGGCGGCAGCGGGGAAGATGGAAGACGTTTGGATGAAGCGGGACGTCGTGCCCGGGGAGAAGATATCGTCAGGCGGTTTCGCGAAGTGATGCAAAACCGGGGGATACGCGATATTTTGTTCGACAGCCAAGTGTATTCGGACGGCGCTAAATTGGCCATGATGCTTGAGATCCTGCGGCGGGTCCGGGACGGCGAATCACCCGCGGATGTCGCGCCGGCCGCGAGCCGGTTTATTACCGAACTGGCTAAAGCCGAAGCCCGGTACGGTGTTTTGACGACGATCGGGGAAGAGTATGAAGTAAAACCGCAATTTGAAGATCCGGCACGGTATCCTCCGGAGCAGTATCCGAGATATCCTCTTCATGTGGCCCGAGGTGTCTTTGAGAATATTATCGGAGGGCAACTCGGGGCGGATTGGGACGGGCCGTACGCGATTATCGAATACGCAAATTACGCTTCTTACTCTTTCATGGTGCAGGACACCATCCGGGGGCTGCTGAAAGAATTGGGGTTTCTCCCCGACTCCCGTTGGCCGAGTCATCGCTGGCAGAGCAAACACACCAGTGTGGCCTTCTACGAGAATGCCGACAAGTTGGCGGCAATAAGAAAAATTGCCCGCTACATCGGATTTGCCGATGCGGTCCTTTACACGGATCCCACGAGGATAGAGTTTTTTGCCGCGAATGCATTGTTGCCGATCGATGTCAAAGGCGGATCAACCAATGTGGATGAAGTCCCCGGTCCGAAGCCCGCGGTGCAGATCGAGAAAGAAGAGCCGGGGAGGGCGCCGACTCGCCTGGAATTCCGGCTCGGGGATTCGATCGCTGACGGATCGACCAGGATGATTCAATTTATGCACGGCTGCATGCTTCAGGCAATCGAAACGGCGTTTCGTTTGAAAGTTGATCCCGATGCGCCGGTCTCCAAATTTGAAAGGCGTCTGATCGGTCTTCTCAACGATTTCATGGTGACCATCGACGCATTGGGGGAGAACCCGGATGTCGGAGAGGTTCTGAATCTGAATTGGTTTTCATCCGAGGGCAATCAGAAATTACTGCGGATTATTGATTTTCAACAGAATGCCGAATTAAGGGGGGCGGTTCAGCAAGCGGTAGAGACCTTGCTTGCGGGGGTCGAAGAGGCTTTGGATGATATGCCGGAGGATATAGTCCGGCAAGCGGATGCCGGAGAGGTGAAGGCTTTGCCGATTATGAGACGTCTGATGGAGGAAATGGAGGCCAATCCCGAGGCGGTTCGGGAAGTCGGGATTCAAATGCTTGACAATGAGATCGGCAACTTGCGAGACAACGATTTTCAATCGAATCAGGCTTTGATAAATGAGATGCTGGGAAATTTAGAACGGAATTTTTTTTCGGGGCGGGAATCGCCTTCGCCCCGTCCGGTTGATTGGGAAAGTTTTAGGCGTGCGTTTAACGGGATTGAAGATATCCGGGAGAGTCCCGGTTTTAATCGGGAGGTGCTTAGGGAAAGATTTATGAGGGGTCCTATCCGGGATTTTATCACATCCGTTAATGCCGGCCGCTTTTCATTGCGGGATATGTTTAGCAGTATCCCGGAAGCCTATCCGAACCGGAAATTGTTCGGATGGTTCTCTGCCGCCGGGTTTTTGGGGTTGGCATTGGCCGCACTGTATGCCTTGAATTTTCTGGGAGGAGGGGCCCTGATCCAGCAGCTTTTCTACGGTGCGTTGGCGGGCTTGACGATTTCCCTTTTTGGGCAGATTTATCAGACTTTGCTGGGTCGGGTGCATAACGGAGAAATTCTGGATCCCGGTTTTGTCCGGGCAACCGACGCCGAATTGGGCGCCCGGGTTTCGCCGCTTTTCCATGATCCGCAGAATCCGGGGACGGTTGTTGTGGTGCAGGACATGATTGAAATGGATCTCAATCAGTTCAACGACACGGTCTTGCGCGGGTATCCGGACGGGCTGCGGCAAACGGCATTTGAGACTTTTCAAAGGATCGGCTTTTACCATGATACCCAATCCAACGTGCTTTATGTGAATCCCCGGCCCGGCAGGCCTTTGAGCGCGCAGGCCCCTTCCGTTTATCTGAGAGGACGAAGGTTTGTCAATAATGCCCTGTATGACGGAGGGACGCGCCGGTTATTTATTTGCCGGAACGCCGCGGCCAGTCCTAATTTTTGGCTTGGATTAGTGCTGGCGCATGAGCGGGGGAAAAGGACTTTCTTTAATTTGAGGGAAAGATATCCCAACTTTCATCTCAACCGGTTGAGTGCCGAGATCATCGGAAAGATATTTGAATTTTCCTACCTTTTCCTGGGAGGGATTCAACGGGCGGGCGAAAATGCCGCGATTTTTGCCGCGTTAGGATTCAGCCTTCCGGTCGCCGCTTTATTGAACTTTCGGAGCGGAGTTCGCGCTCTTTTAGGGCTGCCTTCCTTGATTATTTCGCGTTTACGGGCCGGCCAGAGGACAAAGAGAATTTTGAATGGTTTATACGCTGACATTGGAGGATTGAGAGAAGGTCCGCATAATCGAGGCGTCCTTTCAAACGCGATTGCGCAGGCGATTACGGTTCTTGAAGCTCAGGGAGTGGATGAGGACGGGATGCGGGAGGTCCTGGGCAGAGTTGTCTCAAGAAGGATGGACCGGACTCCCGAAAACGCGATTCGTCATTATTTGCAGGGTCCCTTTGTCCGCGGGGAAATCATTGATTCGGTTACGCGTTCTCTGGCCGAGCGGCATCGGGAATGGCTGACGGAACGGGATACCGACGATCATTTGTTCCGTAGCGCGGTAGCGGATGCTTATGATGCGATGCGGGCAAGCGGCGGAAGGTATACAGACATCAGAAATCGATTGGATCAGGTCTTGAGAGAAGCCCGGGCGGGGAATCCCGGCGCCGATCCCGTGACTGTTTTAGGGGATTTTACCCGCGGTTTGGGGAATGCAGCCGGGGCCTCACTGGGAAGTGAACAGAAGGTGACTTTGGGAGGCCGGGAAGTAACGATTGTTTTGGGCGACGTTTTTAAAACCGATGCGGAGGCCGTCGTTGTCACGCATTTTAATAAAATGCCGGGAATTGAAGCGGGGGAGAATGGGCAAGAGCGGCGTGAATTGGATTTGGGACGATATCTTAGCGCCGGGATTGACCGGGCTTTTGGAGTCAGCCGGCCTGACGGCGGTTTTAAAATAGATCCGGCGGTGAATCCCGATCAGATCAATCCGTATGAAGTCGGGGCTGCGACGCCCGAGGATTTTAGATTAGGGCAGGCATTTTTAAGGACCCCCGTTCCGAAGAAAAGCGGGTTGAGAGCTGTTGTTGCGGCGATTATTTATGATGTCGGCGGGGCGGGCGCTGATTTTAGAACGGATGACCGGGCGATTAGGGAAAAGCGCGAGCGCATCAGGGCGGCAACTAAGAATGCGTTGATAGCGGCTTACCGTGCGGGATTGAAGAAAATCGCTTTCACCGCTTTGGGGACGGGGAGGATGATGAATTTTAACAGTGAAAGAGAACCCGTTAGCGCGATGTACGAAGGCATCCGTGATTTTCAATCGGAATACGGGCAAGCGGATTTGGAAATTACCGTTGCCGTCATCGATCAGGCGACCTATGAAACTTTTATAAAAGAAGCCGAAAGGAGCCCCGCTGCTGCGCCTGTCGCGGCGAAGGAAAAGGCTCCGGCTTCTCCTGCGGTGGCAAGGCTTTGGTCCCAACCGGCGGCGACAAGGCAGACCCTTTCTCCTTTGGTTTCGGCCGGGCAGAAAGATTGGTTTAGAGACCTGGTCGGAAGCATTGTGCGCGACGGCGAAGAATTTAAATTTGGGGAAATCAAGGAAGGAAATGATGAGGCGAGCAAGGAATTGTCCGGCTTGATCGGGGGACTTTTGGGGGATGGTCATTGGGGCGTCTTGGAAATTTTAACGAATGCGGTCAGGGATCGTTACGTTTATGAAAGCCGGCGGCTGGAAGCGGAAGGATATAAAGGTTCAATTCATGATCAGGCGGTTGTCCGGACCGCGACTATCGTGCGGCAGGCTTCCGATCAGGCAAGAAACCGGGAGGAATCAAATGCGGCTATATTCCGGGATTTTCTTGAAAGTGTCCGGCCGGATTTGGAATCCGGGGCGTCATTGGGCACAACGGAAGAAGCTCTTTCTCTTTTGATCAGATATGGAAGCTATTTTGAACAGGGGGACAAAGTTGCGGTGAGCGGAGATATGTACGACGTTGTCTGGAATATTAAATACGATGAAGCTGAAAGGGCGATTAGAGCCGGGGTAATTGTCGCGGAAAATAAGAGTTTAGTTTTTCCGAATAAGACAGTGAAGGATGCGTATCGCATCTTTAAGGACAACGGAATGAAATGGAATGGAGAGGATCCTGCCGATGTTCTCCGGGGGATCGCTCGAGGAGAGATTGTTCCGGATCAAACAGGGAAAACATTGGTTCGCGTGGGAAGATCCGGAGAGCTTTCTGCCGGAGCGGGAAGGCAACCGGAAAGCGGCGGGCAAGGGGTTTTGTATGTGCTTCCGGGGATTAAGAAAGACGGGAATCCTGTGGAAGTCAGAATCACCGGACGATTGGCAAGACTGTATGACAAGGCGGTCGGCTATGTTCGAGTCGGCGAAAGCGAAAAACAACAAGCTAAACAGCAACTGAGGATAGAACTTGAAGCCGTTTGCCCGATCCGTGAAGGAGACCTTTTTGAGTGTGATGGGGTTATTTACCGGGTGAAGTGGGTTTTGATGGATATTAAATCCGGTACGACGGCGGATCGTTTGGGAGATCCGGGTTACTATCGGGTGAATATTCGGTTCGACCGGTTGAAGAACGTTGGTGCGAATCCGGAAGCGGACGAGATTGCCGAAGATAAAATTCTATTTCTGACCGACGATAAATTCGCGGGGAGGGAATTGACATTTGTTACCCGGGACCAGGCCCTTCAAGTTCTGCAAAGCCGGGAAGAAGAGAACGCTCGAGCGGCCGAGCAAACAAGAAAGAATCTCGCGCGGCGGAATTTGGAGATACAGATTAAAAGCTGGAAAGAAGCTACGGATCTTTCCCGGCTTCCTCCTATGGATTCTTTGGAGACGGCGAGGGGGAAAGCGCGTACGGAAGGGTTTGAAGATCTTGCGGCTGAAATCGAAATTCTTCTTGAACGGAAAAGCTTTTATGACCATTACAGTGCGCCGCTGGCTGAAATCAATGTTCGCCTTTTTAGTTTGGAACGATTATTGAAGGAACTTCCAAAGATAGGAACCATGAAGACAGCCGAAGGACAGAAATGGATTGAAGAGTTGAGGGGGATTTTAGGCGACGATCCGGTAGCGAAGATCGATCAAATGGAGGCGACTCTGACGGAATTGATGACCCGGCTAGAGGGATATCAGGCAAAAGATGAGACGGTTCGTGCCGAAGCGGATAAGGTCAAAGACCGGATTCAAAAAACAAAAGATCGGCTCGGCGCCTTAAAACCCACCGTGGGAAATTATGCAAGCTGGCGAACTCAAGTAGAAGCGCCTTATAGCAGGGAAGACGCGGTCCGGGAACAAAGGCTCTTGAGCGCGCTTCAAAACGGCCAAACGGTAGATATCGGAGAAAGTTTGGATCATCGGGTAGCTCAATCGGATTGGGATGCTGTCGAGGAAATCTTTAGCACACTGAGAGATAGTATTCAGCTTAGAAGCGAAGCGGGATATGACAGGGAGATTTATAAACGGAAGCTTCAGGAGGCTATTCGCAAACTTACGGCATTGTCTCCGCAAATGCGGGAGGAGTTGAAAAAGCATTTATTTATTACCCGCGGATGGGTAAACGGCGATATGGCCCGGTCATCGGAGTGGCTCAGAAGCTTTTTCCGCATTTACCATCACTCATACTACTTGTTCCCGGGAAATCTGATTTTGCTCGGAAGAATACGCCAGTATGTGCCCGTGAATTGGAGGGATTTCAAAACGATCAATTATGTGGAGCCCATTTTTTCCTCTGTCGCGGGGGGATTTAATATGGGCACTAATAACGAGGAAGTGATCGTTCTGATGGATGAACACCGGATGGATTTGGATCTAACGGCGGTTCATGAGGCCCAGCATCAGGTGGATGCGTTGTTGGAGGAAGAAATGCGGCAGCGGGGGATTTCCGTCAAGATGAAACCATGGCAAAAGGAATTTACTGCCTATGTCCGCAGTTTATTTGAAATCGCGCGGCGGCTTAGAGAACCCGGTGAAACGCCGGAATCGATCGATGAATTACTGAATAAACTTTTCGGCGGGCGCGACATTTCCGAGCTTTATTTCCGGAAGGAAGGCGAAAGCGAAGAGGAACATGTCCGGGCGGCGATGGTGTTTCGGGCGCGATATACGATGAGATTATTGGAGTTGGCTAAATACGGCGATCGCTATTATCAGTTTGACGGAGGCTATGAAGATAAAGAGATCGAGGGGATGACGGAGGAAGATGTTTCGCGAAGGACGGACCTGAATGATTACGCGAGGCAAAGTCTTGCCCGTAAAATCAGATGGAGGGACAGGAGGCAGTCGGTTCTTGACGGCTGGGAAGGAAAGCGGGGGTGGGATGCATGGGACCGTAAAACCGGCGCGGAAAAGCGGATGGCCGGCGGGAATCCCCGCACTTTCGGGGGAGTGCCGCGGGAGTATTGGAATGTCGCGCATTGGACCAATGCGGAGATGTTGGAATCGGTTGCGCGGAGATTGCTCAGGGACTTTTACGAAGAAATATTTGGGGTGGATGTTTCTACATTTCCGGAGTTTGGACGCCCGGTTCCCGTAACGGTGCCCGCTGCGGAAATTTCTCCGGAAGCGCAGGCTTTCCGCCAGCAGCCGCAGGCGGATGTGCCCGGAATTAGCGAGGTTCAATCCGCATCGGTTCAGGCTTCGGGACCGGCTTCTCGAGGCTCTGCCCAAGAACTTCCGCTAGGGCAACCGATTACATTAAGAGCGGGCCAGTCCCGGCAGTTTTTCATTCCGGATTCTATGTTGGATTTTTCCAAAAGAGAAATGGTTGTTATCGGAGCACGGGGGAATTTACTGCTAAGAAAGAAGCAGTCGAGACCGGGAATGCTTACGCTGCAAGTCGATCGAAGCACTGATATCTTACTCGCTCAAGACGGGAGTACGCAATCTCCCTATCTGGGAAGAAGATCTATCCAGTATCAACAGGCGCCGGGGGGTTTTTTGGTGACGGTTACGGATGGCGGTTCAACGAGCGGTACGACTATTTTGAGGGCTTCAGCCGGATCTTTGGGGAGTGAAGGTGAAGTATTGGGGAGTCTTGAAGAGGTATTGAATCCGGGCCGGCCTCTCAGCGATATCGAGAAAGATTTGCGCGAAATGTTTCCCGAGGGGAATATTGTCCTGAATCAAAACGGATTTTATCTGAATCGGAAGACCGTCGCCGTTGCCGATGCTTTGATTCCCGGTATTTATCGGCTCGCGATGGCGCATCCGGAAATTGCCGGGGCGAGACCTATCGCCGTTTTGGATACAAATTTCAAAGACGGCACGATCGCGGCGGGAAATATTGCCGGGGAGGGGATTTCGGAAGATATTCGTAATAAGTTTTATGATGCGCTCAGTGCGGCCGAGAAGGAAAATCTTTTCAAGGTTTTTGCGGACCGGGTGCGGAGCGGCAGGACTTTGCATGTGGATCACCACTATGATTATCCGGTGCTCGCGACGACCAGCACGGCGGTCTTGATGCTGGATTTTCTTCTTTACCTTCACAGGAATGGCCGTTTGGATCTGATTCAAAGGCTGAAGCAGTCTTTCGGCATTATGGACCATTCCGACACGGATATCCTTCTCGCGCATTTTATCCTCCGCCATGCCGATGATTTTGAGTTTCTGGCAGATAATGAAGAGTTGCTAAAAGACACCGTGATTTTTAATGATTATCAGATGGGACGGGGCGATGAGACCCATCGCGCTCAAGTCGCGATTCTTTACGATATCACCGTGGCTTGGCATGAAAGAATCATGCGGGGTGAATTGACCGCTCAGGCGGCATTGAATCAAATGGGGGCGGCAATAGATTTTTCAAGGAAATACGGGGAAAGGGTTCCCTCCGAGGCGAAGTTGTTCGAACAGGTTTCCGTGACGGATCCGCAGGGGGAAATTCGATTCGATCGAACCGGCCCGCTTTATTCCGGGGCATCCGACGTCGAAAGAGGGTTTTTGGAAGATTTTTTTGAAGGCGCGGAAGATTATTTCCTGGATCGTAGGATTATCGAAAACATGTTCAAGCGGTACGATCCGGATTCCGCGCGGATCTCCGAAGGAGACATCCGGAGAACGGGCGCAATCCTTTTTATCTATGTGGATGACACGGCGGAGAAGGAGGTCGGGAACGGTTCTGTCCTGCGGTATTTCCAGACGGAGCACCCGGACATTTTGGGAAGTGTGTTTGCGATTGTAACGACAAGCCCTGCCCCCCAGTCAAAAGAAACGCCCAAATCGCGTTTGGTGAAAATACGCTCGTTTTTGATGCCGGATGGGCGGTTTCTTAATCTTTCCCGGGAATTTTGGAGTACTTTGAGGCAGGACGGCTATCCGGAAGCGGATGGGCGCGGGATGGCCGGAGGACTTACGTCCCGTCCGGCCGCAATCAATGATATGCCTAAAGTCGTCGGAGATGTTAATGCCGCGGTTGAGGAGGAAGTTAGGAAGCAAAGCCTGAGAATGCCGTTACCCGGTTCTTCCGGAACGGGGCCGATTGAGACCGGCAAGTCATTAGGGACGGAAGAAATACCGGCCGGGGATGGGGTTTTGCCGGGAGCCAAGGAGATTATGACGGCGCTGGAGGCCGATAGCGAAAAAGCGCTGAGCCGGGAGCAGATCGAGGGGCTTGTCGGAGATGCTATGCAGAGATGGCTAGAGCGGGCAAAAGCGGAATTTCAGGCTGATTATGAATTGCCGCTCAATCAATTAATGGGAGATATGCGGCAGGCTATTGCAAATAGAATTAATGAAGCTGAATCTGATGCGGCAGCTATGCAATTCCTGATGAGCGAAGACTTTTCCCTGTTTCTGGAAGATCGCTTTGCCCGCGGACTCGAAAATCTGCCTGATACGGCAAAGGATACCTTGCGGGAGCGTATGGGGGATGAAGTCGGAACTATAGCGCTTGCGATTCGGTCCGCATTGATCGAAGGGGCAAGCAGGGAAGTTTTCGGGAAACTTGAAATGAGCGAGGCGGGAATCCAAGCAATCGGAGATTTGTTTGCCGGGGAGGGGGCTGAAATACCCGGGCTTTTAAATGAAGCTTTGAACCGGCTGATTGCAAGAGGAGACGCATCTTTTGCTGCGGTAAGCGAGCGGTTTGGATTAACGGAGAATGCTTTTACCGCTACCCGCGTGGATTTCTCCGAAAATCCGCATTATGTCGTGGATTACGCGCTGGCTCAGAGGACTTCGGACGGAGGGCCAGAGGTTTTCAGGCAGTTGGCCGGGACTCGTTTGACGATTACCTGTGGGCGGGGTGATATGAGGGAGGTTCGGGAATTGATTCAGTCTCTGGGGATTTCCGCAGCTATGATTCCTCATCCGGTCACTCAGGCAAAGGTCGGGAAAGATATTATTGCAGCCCTTGATATGGATACGCCGACGGCATTCCGGGACGTCAATGATGCGGTTAAAGTATCCGGAGGAGTTGTTGCGGCGGCCAAATTGGATTCCAGAACTTTAATGCGTTTATTGCTGACGGTCTTGACGACAAAAGAAATACGGGAAAACGTGGCCAAAAACGACCAAAACATTCTCATTTTGGATGAAAATACCTTAAATGCCCTTTTTAATCTATTCTCCCGCCTGGCTGAGGAAGCCGCTACCTTAAAGAAAGTCAAAGCCGCCGCGTAATTCAGGAGCGAATAGTTGCGTTTCGCTCAGTCGCTCCGGATACGGAAAGACTACGCCCCTTTCCGGGGCTAGGGCTCACTTTCGGGGGACTCCGCCGATATTCCCCGCCATAACACTTGGCGGGGCTACGGCCACCCCTCACAAGATTCGCCCAAGTCTTTCTGCGTATCCTGCGCATATTCGCTTCACGCAACTTTCCGTCCTGCCATCATTAGATTTAAATGATTAAAATTGCTATTATTTGCAATGTCTAAAATATTTATGCTATGTAAATTTGACTTTTGCAATTTAATGGGTTAACCTTTTGTTTAGGAGTTTCAAAAGTTAATTAAAGAGCAAAGGCGATAAGTGATGTTCAAATTTTCTAAAAATCCAAAGTCCGAAAAGATGCCATCCATTGAAGCCTTTTTTCGGGGGAGGACTGTCATGGGGAAGAATATAAAGCTGATCAAACTGCTTTCCATTCTAACCGTCTTCTTCTTTTCGGCTTCAAATGTGGCATTTCCTCAGGGGACTCTCGGTACACCTTCAGTTTCGGATATGGCGGTAACGCAGACCGTTATCCCCGAAAAGGTAGTCATTCCGCAGGAATTGGGGTCCATTCAGGAAGAGTTTCACAATCCGGACGGGAAATCCTTTGTCGTATTCATCCAGGACGCTCACGCAATCGTCGACGCGCAAACCAATATTCAGAATCTCATCCGTTATTTTACGGAGAAATACGGGGTGGGGCTTGTCGCACTGGAAGGCGGGAAAGGGAAACTGGACTCGACGATTTTA
>JAKQXH010000016.1 GCA_029561555.1 Candidatus Omnitrophota bacterium | reverse complement strand
TCTTGGGTTTCAAGTCGCGAGCGTTGATGCTCCCGATACGAACTTGGGTTACTTCTATGTCAGGATCCCGCGGGCTTTCCCGCCCGAGTTTTTTGATTATCCGGTATCGTCCGGATTCAGCATGCTCATTCCGGCGAACAGTGCGTATTCGACAGGAGGCAGTTTGCAGATGACCGATTATCGGGACTTCGATGCGGACGGTAATTTTCTCGGCAGTCATCCCGTTGATTGGGAGGCGCAGGTTCGTTCTCGCCGGCTTGCGGAGTTGAAATTCAAGGAAGATTACGGGCCGGTTACTGACGGCTTGTACTTCACCGTTACGAGATTTTCCAATCTGCCGGTATTCACTCGTTATTATGAACGCAATGAGCATGGCGGGGTGAGGGCGGAGTATGGCGTTGAAATAGGCGATTCCAATAACCCCGACGCGGGCGTTTATATTCTGAAACTGTGGTATTACTACAATGATCCCGGCCGGCCCTACATCTTGGAAATCATCAACGACACGACTGGCGAGAGTAATCTCTACCAATACATTGACGGCCAGTTCGTGCTGTATAATCCGGCTGATTCCGGCGGTGATAACGGGATAGACGGAGGCGGGCTCATGCTTCAGCAAAGCGGTGGGGCTGCGGATTCCGGAAGCGGGGAATCGGATGATCCCGTGATGGAAATGCTTTCGAGTGAATCCGGCTATGTAACCCGATCCGCGACTGCGGAGGAAATCGTGAAGGTTGCGTTTGTAAATGAATTTGCGGAAAAGCTTCAAATGCATAGCGGGGATTTCGACCTTAACGGAGATGGGGTGCTGACGGAGGCCGATATTCAGGAAGGCGTTGACGGGTATAACGCCGCGTTTGAGAATCTCCCCTCTTTATCACAGCAGACTTTGGCGATGCTCGATTATGACGGGAATAAAGTGGTTGCTCGGGTAGATGCGGATAACTTCCTGTCGAAGATGAAAAGCGCTTTGCAGAAGCGGATCACAATCGAGCGTTCTCGGGCGCTTCAGTTGGCGATATCGTATTTTGTCCAAAATTACGGATCGCAAAAGAATGTGAAATATGAGATCAAGCGTGAATTAGAGAACTATCCGGACGGAACGGTTATTTCCCGATATGTCATTGTCGCGAAGCATAAAAACTTCGCTGACGTGGAATTTACGCTTGATGTGCGCAATTATCCGGACATGAGAGGGGTCTCAATTTACGAAGTCGGGCTGAAGGATTCTCCGAAGCGATCCGGATACAGCTGGAGTAATGGTTCGTGGACCAAGACCTACGATCGTGACGGGGACGCTTACTATTGTATTTGGACGGTGCTTTGCGGGAATTGGTAATGGGTTAGGCGGAAGATCTCTCTAGGGTAATAAAGGGGGCGCACTTAGGTGTGCCCCCTTTATTTTAAAACCTCAGGCGCTTTTCAGAATGACTTTCGTGATGCGGTAATTCAGTGAAATCGTATCGAATGCCGTGCCGGTGTTTTTTACCGGAAGTGTTTCATGGATAACCGTCTTCGCGTGTAATCCGGCTGCAATATGCCGACCGATGAGGAATCCCGAATCAATTGTTTCCGGGGAGTATGGACCGTATCCCGGAACGGCGAGTGTGAACACGAAACAAAGGCTTGCCGCATGCTTTAAGGGGCTGTGGCTTTTTAACATGACGCCCTCCTTTGCTTTGACGACAGTATTCTAGTAAATCTCCTGCCATTTTGTAAAATGCTGTTTTGAATAAGTGATGGAGCATGTAAAATACCCGGAAGTTAACGGGACCGGAGAAAATTCAATGGACGGATATCCTGAGGAATCCCAGAAAATGGATGTGATCGGGCATCTGGACGAATTGCGCAAGAGGCTGATCATCTGCCTTGTCGTTTTGGCGGCGGCCAGCGTAGGGATGTTTCTTAAGTGGGAAACGCTGATCTGGCTTCTTAAAAGACCTCTCGGGGCAACCGCTTCCAATCTGATTTTCATCGGGCCTACGGAAGCTTTTCTTGCCTGCGTTAAAGTCGCTTTCATCGCCGGATTTATCGCGTGTTTTCCGGTAATTTTGTATCAGATTTGGGCGTTTCTCGCCCCGGCCGCTCCCGCGCATTTGCGAAAACATATTGCTGGTTGGCTGCTCTCGGCGCTGGTCCTTTTCTTTTTCGGAATATTTTTTTCCTATTTCGTTTTTGTCCCGGCGGCGCTTAATTTTTTATTAAATTTCGGAAAGGAAATAGCCGCTCCTTATATTACGCTGGACAAATACCTTTCGTTTTTTGCCGCGTTGACGCTGATGGGAGGAGCGGTTTTTGAGATTCCGGTTGGGATGGCTCTCGCGGCCGATATCGGATGGGTCCGGGCGAAGACGCTGAGGGCCAAACGGCATTATGCCGTCGTTGCGATGCTGGTGATTGCGGCGGTGATTACGCCGACGCAGGATGTGGTGAACATGGTTTTATTTGCCGTGCCGATGATTTTACTTTATGAAATCGGGATTTTAATTGCCGCAAGGATTGAACGGAAACGAATGCGTCCCAAAGATTGAAGGAGCGATAAAATGGAAAAACTGTTTTACCGGCTGGAAATATTTTTGAAAAAGCAGATTTCCCGCGGAAGATTTCTAAAAATTTGTCTGGGATGGTTTGCGGTTTTCGTTTCCGAAAACCGTTTTTTGAAGCTGGCGTTTGCCAAAGCGGCGGAGTCAGACGGAAGACCCAAGAGAAAGATCAAGGGCAATTATGATTTGGTTGTCTCCGAAGGCCCGGACCCTTATCAAAATACGGTCAAGGCGATAGAGGCTTTGGGGGGCATGGGGCTATTCGTGAAAAAAGGCGCGGTAGTGGTGATCAAACCGAACATGGGCTGGGATCGTACGCCGGAGCAGGCGGCCAATACCGATCCGGGAGTGGTCGCCGCGTTAACAGACCTTTGCTATAAAGCCGGCGCGAAGCGGGTGAATATTTTTGACGTTACTTGTAATGACGAGCGGAGGTGTTACGAAAACAGCGGCATCGAAAAGGCCGCGAAAGAGAAAGGGGCTTACGTTTATTTTGCGAATCAGTGGGATGTCGTGAAGGCGAAATTTCCGTACAAAAGCCAGATGGAAGGATGGGCGATTCTACGGGATGCCGTGAAGTGCGACACCTTTATCAATGTGCCCGTTTTGAAACATCATTCTCTCGCGAGGCTCACGCTTTCCATGAAGAATTTGATGGGGGTTTGCGCGGGGATGCGCGGCCTGATGCATCAAGGGCTTGGAGAGAAACTGGTGGATCTGACCGATTTTATCAGCCCGGAACTGACGGTGGTCGATGCGACGCGCTTTCTGACTCGAAACGGCCCCAGCGGTGGAAATGTCGCCGATGTGACGGTTCTTAATAAAGTTATTGCCGCGACGGATCCGGTTCTTGCCGATGCCTATGCCGGGGAATTGGCGGGCGTGGATCCGTTGTCGCTTTCGTATGTCAAGGATGCGGTAGCTAGGAATTTTGGGAGCGCGGATATCGCCGGCGCGAAAATGTTTTCCGTTCCCGCATGAAAAACCGGCCGCGTTCTAAAAAGCTGGTCATTGCCCGGAGAATTTCCCAGCTTTTTTTTCTGACGCTTTTTATCTACATCCTCTGGTCGACGACTTATCCTCTGAAAGGGGGGATTTCTCCTGAGATTATTTTCAGACTGGATCCGCTGATTGTTTTCCTGACTTCGCTGAGCGAGCGGGTTCTCCTGCCCGGAACGCTGCTTTCCCTCATGATGATTGTCCTGACATTTGTTTTGGGCCGTTTTTTCTGCGGCTGGGTGTGCCCGCTTGGGACTCTGATCGACGGGTTCGGTGCTTTCCGGAAAAAGAAGAATCTTTTTTCGGATGCCTCAAACCGGCGATGGAGGCGGATCAAGTGGTTTCTCCTGTCGGCCGTTTTCCTGTCGGCTGTTTTCGGGATGCAAATCGCGTGGGTTCTGGATCCGATGGCGACTGCCGCGCGCTTTGTTTCCATGAATCTCATTCCGACGGTGACGCTGACGGTTCAGAAAATTTTTGTAGGATTGATCACCCGGTTCGAACTTTACGGCGGCTTCTATGATTTTTACCGGAATTTGCAGTCTTCCGTTCTAGGGGTGAATGTCTATTATTTTTCCAGTTCGCAGCTGATCTTTGCGTTTTTTTTGGCGGTCACCGCTTCGGCGATCGCGCTGCCCCGGCTTTGGTGCAGGATGCTTTGCCCCCTTGGGGCTATATACCGGATTGCGGCGGGGAAGGCATTGATGGAAAGGAGACTGGAGGGATGCACGAATTGCGGAGTGTGCAAAAGCGATTGCCGGATGGGAGCGATCCGCGATGACTCGGGCTATGTGAAAGGCGAATGCATTTTGTGCATGGATTGCGTTTATGATTGTCCGCCTCGCGGGACCCGGTTCGGTTTTTCCCCGGGGCAGAAGCGTTCCGAGGAGGTCCCCGGAACGGCCGCGAAGGACCGAAAGGGCGCGGTGTCCCGGAAGGAATTTCTTTTCTTACTGGCCGCGTCGATTCCGTTTCTGGGCGGACGGCGAAGGAGATTTCGCGGAGGCGCGGGCGTTTCGGCGGGAACCGGAGGCTTGATTCGTCCTCCGGGAGCGCTTCCGGAAGAAGCGTTTGTGGACCGTTGCGTCCGGTGCGGGAATTGCATGAAAGTCTGCATCACGAACGGACTTCAGCCGGTGATGCTTGAGAGCGGTGCCGGGGGGATTTGGACGCCGCAGTTGGTTCCCGAAATCGGCTATTGCGAATACCAGTGTACGCTTTGCGGGAATGTCTGCCCGACGGGCGCGATCCCGAAATTGGCGCCGGAGGTCAAATGCCGGACTTCATTGGGAGTTGCGGTTGTGGAGCATCACGCCTGCATTGCCTGGGCCAATCATGAAGAGTGCATTGTTTGCGAGGAACATTGCCCGGTCCCGACGAAGGCTATCAAACTGCAAGAGGAAATCTATGACGGAAGAAAAATATTGAAGCCGGTGGTGGATAAAGATTTGTGTATCGGCTGCGGGCTTTGCCAGCATGTTTGCCCGGTCCGGCCTGTCCGGGCGATTCGGGTGCGCGGGGCGGAGCGTTAGATCCGTTTTTTGGAAAAAGGATGGAAAAAATAAGGATTTTGAGGAGAATAAGGAATAAGTCTCTTGTCGGTTTTGGGGCGCAAAGGAGGAATTCGAGATGAAGCGTGCTTTGAAAATGCTTTTTTGTGTGACGTTGGTGTTGGCGGTGTCGTGCGGGGTTTCTTTGGCGGTGACTTCGGAAGGGAAGATCGCAAGCGTGGACGAGGTGACCAAGATGATCAAACTCGAGCGCAGCAATCCCGAAAACGGTATGACCGAAAACGCGATTATCTGGGCCACGGATGCGACGGCTTACGCCGGGAAAGCGAATGGGTTTACGACGGTTTTGATCGGAGACTACGCGAAGATCGAAGTGGATCGGGACGACGGAAGCGGGAAGTGGATGGTGAAATCGATCGAAACGTCCGACGCAGTGCCGCAGGAGGCGTTGCCTGCCGCGCCCAGCAATGAAGAGAAGCCGGTGAAGGTCTAAGGTTTTTCGTTTTTTATCAAACGGAGTCAAACAATAGGGAGGTTGGGACGATGTACAAGATGTTGGAAGTGGTCGGGAGATCGAAAGAAAGTTTGTCCGAAGCGGTTAAAGATGCCGTAAATCAGGTAACGGCCGGGGGCGAGAAGGCCCAATTTTTTGTGGTCCAGGAACAACGCGGACTGGTCAAAGGGGGGAAGGTCGAAGAGTTTCAGGTGATCGTGAAAGTAGGAGTCAGCGGATGACTTTATCGAAGAAGCGAACGCTTGCGGAGGCGGTGAAGCGGAAAATCAGCCGGGCGCTGAAAGGGAGGAGAAATCCTTTTTACGGCCGGAAGCACAGCAAGGCGACATTGTTGAAATTGAGCCGCGCGGCGAAGGGGAAGAATAATCCCATGTACGGGAGGCATCATTCCCTCGCGACACGGAGAAAAATCAGCCTTGCCCGGAATGTCCGGTAAGCGATTTGAAACTAATTTAAATCGGATTGATTCGAAATCAGCACGAGGATAAACAAGGAGAAGAAACATGCCGTATGATGCCAGCTTGGATGAATGCGTTTTCACGAAGGCTTTTGAGGATGAGGCCGGGAAATTGGTGGTGAGTGTTTATTCCTACAACAAGGGGACGAGAAAGCTTCAGATTACGCGCGAAAACCGTGTCAGCGGAGAATTGAGATTTACGAAACTCGGGAGAATGACGAAGCAGGAAGTCGAGGCCGTTCTGCCGCTGATTCAGGAGGCTATGAAGTTTCTGGACTGATTTTTTCTTCGAAAGAAGGCCGGTATGGAAATCCAACCTTTCCTGGGATGGTGCAAATGCAGCGGGACTTATATTTGCCCGTTTTGCAAATTACTGGTGGTCGGCGGGGTGACGGTCGCCGCGCTTTTTTTTGGATATTGGATGGGGCGGCAAAGTAAAGGCAAGCCTCCGGAAAATCCCGCTAAATAGAAAAGTCCTGTCCCTTCCGTTCGGGGCAATAGACGGGGAAGTTCCTGCCTATGAATAACAAGCGGCTTCTGTGGTTTTTCCTTTTGACGCTGATTTTTGCGCTCGGAACTCAGCTTCTTTGTCTTTGGATGGAGCGCGATAGCTATCGCGCGGCGATTGAACAGGCCGCGGAGGTCATTCGGAGAAGCGTCCCTTTTATTTCGGACTTGTTTCCGCGCAGCTATCACATCACCACCTCGGAAGGAAAAGATTATTTCATGAGGACGAGCAAGGCGAAACTCATGCGGCACGTTATCACGAACGAAATCCTGGAAAACGAAGATGCAGGCGGCGTTCTGCCTAAACGGGATGCCGAATCGGAGACCGAACCCGAAACAAGGGCCGGAGCCGTTCATAAAAAAACTTTCCCGGGCGGGGAATCGTGAAAATTCTTATTTTACTTGCCCATCCGCGAAAGGGCAGCTTCAACCACGCGATCGCGCGCACTGCGGCGCAGGTCCTGCGCGGGAATTCGCACCGGGTCTTTTTTCGCGATTTGTACTCGGAAAAATTCAATCCGGTTCTTTCTGCCCCCGAGATGGATGAGCGGTGCAGACTTTCGGCCCGCATTCAACGGTATTGCCGGGAAGCGGCTGAGGCGGATGGAATCATCATCGTGCATCCCAATTGGTGGGGACAACCGCCGGGGGTTTTGAAGGGGTGGGTGGACCGCGTCCTTCGCCCGGGAGTCGCGTATCGCTTTGAGGAGGGGGACGGAGGAGAAGGCGTTCCCAAGGGGTTGCTGAAAGCCGGATGTGTTTTAATTTTCAATACCTCCAATACGCCGCCGGGACGGGAGAGGGAGGTTTTCGGGGATCCTCTCGATAACCTTTGGAAAAACTGCATTTTTCGATTCTGCGGCGTGAAGCGAATCCGTCGGAAAGTATTCGGAGTGATCGTAACCAGCTCTCTTCGGCAGCGAAAGGCCTGGCTTGAGCAGGTCCGGCGCGAAGTCAACCGCCATTTTCCCGCCTTCAAAAAATAGTTGCCCTTTTTGGGCATAAATTGTATCTTTTCTACTGTTGTAACGTAGCAACTTCAACTTTTTCAACCTGACGCCCTCATAGAAGAATAGATCAGGAGGAAAGTATGGCTGACGCAATTGACATTACCAACTTGTTCGGTTCCAACGTTTTTAACGACAGAACCATGAGGGAAAGGCTTCCCAAAGACGCCTACAAGGCCCTCAAAAAGACCATCGAACAGGGGCTTCCGCTCAGTATCGAAGTGGCCGACGTGGTGGCAAACGCCATGAAGGATTGGGCCATTGAGAAAGGCGCGACCCATTACACGCACTGGTTCCAGCCGCTGACAAGCCGTACGGCGGAAAAACACGATTCCTTTATTTCGCCGACTCAGGACGGCGGGGTGATCATGGAGTTTTCCGGCCGGCAGCTGATTCAGGGGGAACCGGACGCTTCGTCTTTTCCCAGCGGAGGGCTCCGCTCGACTTTTGAGGCCCGGGGCTATACGGCATGGGATTGCACCTCTCCCGCTTTTTTGAAGGAAGACGCGTCGGGGAACGTGACGCTCTGCATTCCGACGGCATTTTGTTCCTACACCAGCGAAGCGCTTGATAAGAAAACCCCGCTTTTAAGGTCGATGGAGGCCGTTTCCAAACAGGCGATTCGTGTATTGAGGGCTTTAGGAAACAAAACTTCGTTCCGCGTGATGGCGACCGTCGGTCCCGAGCAGGAATATTTCCTGATCGACAAGAAGTATTACGATCAGCGAATTGATTTGATTGTTGCCGGGAGGACGCTTTTCGGGGCTCCCGCGCCGAAAGGGCAGGAACTGGAAGACCAGTATTTTGGCGCGATCAAGGACCGGATCTCCGCTTTCATGAAGGATCTGGATACCGAGCTTTGGAAGATGGGTGTTTCTTCCAAAACCAAGCACAACGAAGTCGCTCCGGCCCAGTATGAAATGGCTCCGATTTTTTCCACGGCGAATATCGCGGCGGATCACAACCAGCTCGCGATGGAAACGATGCAAAAAATCGCCCTCCGGCACGATTTGGTTTGCCTGTTGCATGAAAAGCCTTTTGCGGGCGTGAACGGATCCGGAAAGCATAACAATTGGTCTCTTTCGACCGATGACGGACTCAACCTTCTGGAACCCGGGAAAACACCGCATGAAAACGAGCAGTTCCTTCTTTTTATCAGCGCGTTGCTCATGGCGGTGGACCGTCACGCGGACATGCTCAGGGCCTCTGCGGCAAATCCCGGAAATGATTTGCGGTTGGGCGCGAATGAGGCGCCTCCGGCGATCATTTCTGTCTTCATGGGAGATGAACTGACGAGGATTCTGATGGCGCTTTCGAAAGGGCAAAAGGTCAAGGGCCGCGGACAGGATTTCGTGAACGTGGGAGTCGATTCGCTTCCTCCTCTTCCGAAAGACAATACGGATCGCAACCGGACCTCGCCGTTTGCGTTTACCGGGAACAAGTTTGAATTCCGCATGGTAGGTTCTTCCGCTTCAATCTCGGGCCCTTCGGTGAATCTCAATACGATCATGGCCGAGGCTTTGGATGAGGTCGCGACGAGACTTGAGAAATCGAAGGATATTCACAAGGAAGCGGCCGCGATCATTAAGGAAGTCGCCAATAAGCATCAGCGGATCATTTTCAACGGCAACAACTATTCCGAAGAATGGGTCGCGGAGGCCAAGAAGCGTGGGCTTCCCAATATCCGGTCGGGAGTCGATGCCCTCAAATGCATGAACACGCCGGAAGCCGTTAAGCTGTTTGGTAAATACCACGTGTTTTCCAAAGAAGAACTCCACTCGCGGTATGAAATTTACCTCGAACAGTATGTGAAGCATATTAACATCGAAGCGCAGGCTTCCATCTACATGGCCAAGAGGCTTTACTTCCCAACGGTGATTTGCTTTACGGAGAAACTTGCCGGGGCCGTGGAAAGGCTGAAGAGTGTTTCAGCACCGGCGGGAGTTCAAAAAGAGCTTTTGGGCAAGGTGTCACTGCTTTTGGAGTCTGCCAGCAAAAAGCTCTCGACTCTTGAGGAGGTCACTCAGAAGGCTCAGGGGATTGCCGATTTGACGGTCAGAGGAGAAGCTTGCCGTGATAAAGTCGTTCCGGCAATGAATTCACTACGGGCGGATATCGATGCGCTTGAGACCTTGACGCCCGCGGAAATGTGGCCGGTTCCAACATATGCGGAGATGCTTTTCAAGCTTTAACGCATAGAGGGTTTGGCGGGTTCGATCCGGAGAAGAGCTGCGAAAGGGGTTTTTATCAGAATTCTCTGTGGGGCGGTGGGCCTTTTTTTTCTAGCCGTGTCTTTTTTGATAGCGCAGGATTATTCCGCGGAGGCGAAGTTCAGCCTTCCGCTGAAAACGGAAGGAGAAAAGGCCTTGCCCGCCGAACCGATGATCAAACTTCCGAAGCCTAAATACCTGGGCGGAGTTTCCGTTGAACAGGCTTTGTCCGGTCGGAGAACCGTAAGAGATTTCAAGGATGAACCTCTGACTTTGGAGGAAGTCTCGCAGCTTTTGTGGGCCGCGCAAGGGGTGACAAACCGTTTGGGCTACCGGACCGCGCCTTCGGCGGGGGCTCTCTATCCTCTTGAAATCGATTTGGTGGCCGGTCGCGTCGATGGTCTGGCAAGCGGAGTGTACCGGTATTTGCCGAAAGATCATGCGCTGGTTCTTCGAATCCGGGGGGACAAAAGAAAAGAACTGGCCCGTGCTTCGTTAGGACAGGAGTGGATGAATTCCGCTCCGGCGATGATTGCGGTTCATGCGGTTTACGAGCGGGTTACGGCCCGCTACGGGGACCGGGGAATTCGCTACGCGGATATCGAAGGCGGCCATGCCGGACAAAATATCTGTCTTCAGGCCGAATCGCTGGGGCTTGGCGTTGGATTGGTGGGAGCGTTCGACGATCGAGCGGTTCGCGAAATTCTCGCTTTGGAGCGGGATCAAACGCCTTTGTATCTGATGCCGGTCGGGAGAAAAACCCGGGAATGACGGGAATTCGAGGAGGGTGCATGAACATTTTCCGGAAAATTCTTGCCGTGATTTGTCACTATTGCCCTCTTTGCGGTTACGCCAGAAGCAAACCGGATTCTTGGATCGGGAAAATCCTGAATTATCCCTGGCATGCGAATTACTGCCCGATGTGGAATGCGGAGAAGGATGTTTACGGGGAACCCGGCCGGGAGTCTTCGAAAGTTTGACGAAGGGTGCCTGAGGCGAAAATCTACCGCGGGTGAAGAAAGGAAAAATATGATTTCGAGAAAAATTTTCGGGGCTCTATTTTCCGTGTTGTTGTTTCTTCTGACGGTTTCCGGCTGCAAGCCTCAAACGAATACTCAAGGGGCAGAGGCCGGGAAACCCGGGGCGGCTGAAAAATCGGCCGAGGCCGAAGAGCTGATTCCGGTGGAGACGGGTGCGGTTAATTTGCTTTATGCACCCGTCACGTATTTGCCGGAAGAGGAAGAGAAGGTCGAAGAAAAGCGAAGCAGTAAGGCATAGGAGAGTTCGGGAATGACCGAATACGATGTGATGATTGTCGGCGGAGGGCCTGCCGGCGCGACGGCCGCCCTCTATACCGCCCGCGCGGCGCTCAAAACGATTGTTTTTGACAAGTCTGTTACCGCCGGTGCGTTGGGGCTGACTTCGAAAATCGCGAATTACCCCGGGATTCCCGAAATCATTTCGGGGGAAGAACTCGTCACGAGAATATGGAGCCAAGCCGGGCAATATGGGGCCGAATTCAAAAAGACTAAGGTCGTCAGCGTGGATTTTTCCGGCGATATCAAGACGGTGTTCACGGCGGAAGGTGAAAGCTTCCGGGCGAGGGCGGTGATTCTCGCGACGGGCGCGATGGGGCGATCTTCGGTGTTGCCGGGCGAGGAGCAGTTTTTGGGGCGGGGGGTCTCCTATTGCGCGACCTGTGACGGCGCTTTTTTCAAGGGGAAGGAAGTGCTGGTTTACGGAAGCGGAGGGTACGCGTTCGAAGAGGCCTTGTTTCTGACGCGTTTCGCGAAGAAAGTCCATTTTGTGAGCGCGAAATTCCCTTCCGAGGAAAAGGTCCCGGGCAATTTTCAGGTCTATCCCGAAGCGCGTTTGACTAAGGTCCTGGGGGAGGGCAAGGTGACGGGAGCGGAAATCGCGACCCCGCGGGGCGTGTCCGTGATTCCGGTTGAAGGCGTCTTTATTTATTCCGCGGGGAACAAACCGGTGGTGGATTATCTGTTTGGCAATGTCGGGACGAATGAAAAGATGTGCATTTTGGTCGATAAGGAATACCGGACGAATATGCCCGGAGTTTTTGCGTGCGGGGATGTTTTGTGTAATGACGTCCAGCAGGCGGTGGTGGCGGCCGGGCAGGGCTGCATTGCGGCATTGTCGGCGGACAAGTATCTCAGAGGGCGGAAAAGCTATGTTAAAGATTATAAATGAACTCCTGACGGTTCTCCGGGGGAAACTTCGGGACGCTTGCGCGAAGTAGCCATGAAAAATTCTTGCCAATATCAAGACCTGTTTGATCTCGGAGAGGACAAAAGCCAATACCGCCTTCTTTCCCAAGAGCATGTGTCGGTTGAATCTTCCGGGGCGGAGACTTGCCTGAAAATCCGGCCGGAAGCATTGACATGGCTCGCCCGCGAGGCGTTCAAGGACGTTTCGTTTTATTCCCGAGCGTCCCATCTCGAGAAGCTTGCGGCCATACTGGACGATCCTGAATCTTCCGGGAACGACCGTTTTGTGGCTTTGGCGCTGCTTCAAAATGCCGTGACGGCGGCGGAAGGGGTCCTTCCGATGTGCCAGGATACCGGCACGGCCGTCGTGTTTGCGAGGAAAGGGGAATGCGTCCGGACCGGAGCGAGGGATGAGGAATTTCTGTCGAAAGGGATTTGTGAGGCGTTCGGGAACAATTATCTCCGTTATTCTCAACTGGCTCCCCTGAGCATGTTTGAGGAAAAAAATACGGGGACTAATCTTCCCGCACAGATTGAAATTCATTCCGAACCCGGGGCCGAATACCGGTTCCTGTTTCTCGCGAAAGGCGGCGGGTCTTCGAACAAGACTTTTCTTTATCAGGAAACGAAGGCTTTGCTCAACGAAAAACGGTTTTTGGAATATATGCGCGCAAAACTTCTGGATTTGGGGACGGCTGCCTGCCCGCCTTATCATATCGCCGTGGTGGTCGGGGGGCTTTCACCCGAAATGAATCTGAAATGCGTGAAGCTGGCGGCTGCGGGTTATTACGACGGCCTTCCGGTTTCCGGCGATCCTTCCGGCCGGGCTTTCCGGGACTTGGAGTGGGAACAGCGCTTGTTTCGCCTGTGCCGGGAAAGTGAGATCGGCGCGCAATTCGGAGGGAAATATCTCGCGCATGATGTGCGGGTGATCCGGCTTCCTCGGCATGCCGCTTCGTGTCCGGTGGGAATCGGCGTGAGTTGCAGCGCGGACCGGAATATCAAGGCGAAAATTACGTCGGACGGAATTTTCTTGGAGCAGCTCGAGACGAATCCGAAACGGTTCCTGAATCAGACAGTCGTGAGCGACCGGGCGGGAGCGGAAATCGATTTGGATCGTCCGATTCCCGATGTTTTAAAGCAACTTTCGGGGTGTCCCGTCGGGGCTCGCGTGAACTTGTCCGGGACGGTGGTTGTGGCGCGGGACGCGGCGCATTCGAAAATCGTTCAGGGGCTGCGCGAAGGAAAGCCCCTCCCCGAGTACGTTTTGAAACATCCCGTTTTTTATGCGGGGCCCGCCAAGTCTCCTCCGGGAACGCCGATAGGCAGTTTCGGACCGACGACATCCGCCCGGATGGATGATTATGCCGAGGAACTGATGAGCCGCGGAGCATCTCTGGTGATGATCGGGAAAGGGAATCGTTCGAAAGCGGTGAAAGATGCCTGCCGGAAATACGGCGGTTTTTACCTGGGAACGATCGGCGGCGCCGCGGCTTTATTCGCCAAAGAGAAAGTCCTGTCGGCAAAGGTCATTGATTTTAAGGATCTGGGGATGGAGTCGGTTCTGGAACTTAAGATCAGGAGTTTTCCCGCGTTCATTGTTTACGATCATCAAGGGAATGATTTTTTTGAGAAAATTTCATCTGAAGTCTGATCCCCGGAAGAAAAGTCCCTCCTCACGCGGCGGGAGGCCCTCTATTCTTTCCCGAAAGACAGTTTATCGAAGCCCCTGGCTGCACCTGCATCTTGATAAAGTCCGTTTCCCGGGCGGGCGTATCGTTCCCAAACATCACTGCCTGGACTTCAGGAAGGAAGGCGTTGCGGCGGTCGTTGAAAATGACCGGGGTGAAATTCTTCTGATCCAGTCGTATCGTTATATGACGGACAGCGTAGACTGGGAAATTCCCGCCGGCGGACGCGAAGGCCGGGAATCGGTTCTTGCCGCGGCGTCCCGGGAAGTCCGTGAGGAAACGGGATATCAAACCAAGGGGCGCAAGCTTCTCTATACTTTTTATCCGATCACGGGAATCGGGAATCTGGCGTTTCACGTCGTCACCTGCCGGGCGGGCCGGAGATTGGGCGGCCACGACCGTAACGAAGTTTTTTCCGTTTGCTGGTTTCCAAAAGACGAAATCCGCGGTATGATTCGAAAAGGGATGATCCGCGACGGTTTTGCCCTGACGGGACTGCTGCTTGTTCTCGGAGGAGAGGCGCGGGGACTTGGCGCGAAAATGAGAAAAGGAGAGCTTGATT
>JAKQXH010000015.1 GCA_029561555.1 Candidatus Omnitrophota bacterium | reverse complement strand
TTCCTCGACGCGGCCACCAGTCCCCCATACCGGTCGGTTAAAAATATTTCGGCGACCTCCTGATCGGAAGAAACCAGTACCGCGAGCCTGGCACTCATCGGATTCGACAGAATCTTTTCGACCCAGTCATTGCCGGATTTTCCGGAAACCCATTCCCGGTCCATTTCCTGCAGCATCCGATCAATGGTTCCGGACGGCATGCTTCGATATTTCAGATTAGACTGCTCGACATAACCCTTCCACACGGGACTGCGGACATGGACTGTCAGTTGTTCCACTTCATTGGAAAGAAATTGCTTAACGGATTGCGCCAGCAATCGCGTCATCTGCATTTGGTGATCTTCAATCGTGCAGATCATCAGCCCGTGCAGCCAGATAAAAGTAATCGTAAACATCAGGACCACCGCGCTCCCTGCCAACAGAAAAATAATAGCGGTAATTTTCCCCTTCACCCCTCCGCGCAACCGTATTTTTTTCATCTCCAGAGAATAGATGCCCGAAATGCCCCAGAAACCTATCGCAAGCAAAATCGCGCAAATCATCCTGAAAAATTGAACGGGAAAACCGGTCACGGCGTTAAAATTCGGATAGTTGATGAACGAAGCCGTTAAAAAAGGCGCTTGCGGAACGATCAGTCCGCTCAAAATACCGTAGACACTGAAAATTACGGCTGTTGACAGTACGGACCACAAAACGATTCTGGGTAAAGTCTTATTCGCCTTTAAAAGGGTTAAAAGCAGTCCCGCAGCCGTCAGAAAAGTCCCGGGAATACAGATAAAATATCTTGCGGCAATTCCCGAAATCAGAAAATCCGAACTGTAAAAATAAACGCTTGCCCAAACGGCAAGACAGAAGGCCCACAAATATTTAAGATACGGACTGTTGCGAAAAAAGATCCTGACCCCAAAAGCCACCAAAAAAGAAAAGGAAATCGGAAGCAACAACGCCCCCGCGATTTTGAGCGTTTCAACATCCAGGGGACCGCCCCGAAAAATCAGGAGATCAACCCATTCATTGATCCCGTGAAGAAGGCCAAACCCTCCGATCAAGCGAAGGTCCCGGGAAAGATTCAGCAGGTCCTTTCCCTTTGGCATTAAAAAAATCAAAACACCCATTACCCAGAAAGCCAGGCCGTAAAAAAAATAAACCCATTGCAAATCAATCATCCGGAGACCCTTTTGCGTTCTTGAACATTCTGCCGGTGTTCGCCGCGAACCCGTCAGAATCGTTTTTACCTCATCCCGAGATAGAGCCGTATTTTTCTCACGAGAAATTCCGGAAGCGGCGGCTTGATAATATAATCATCCGCTCCGAGCTGGAAGGCCCTGGTGATGTCTTCCATGTTGTCCTTGATGCTAAAAATCACAACGATCGTTTTACTCAGTGAGACCTCCTGTTTGACGCGCGCGCACAAATCGAAACCGCTTCCGTCCGGAAGCATCAGATCCAAAAGAATCAGATCCGGTTTAATGCCCATTGCCTTCCGGTAACCATCACTGACATTTGCGGCAAGAGACACCTCGATCCCTTCTTTTTCAAGTAAATCTTTCACGATTGCCGCGTCGGTCAAACTGTCTTCGACCACCAATACCTTACTCATAGTCATGCTCCCATTTTCGATCGAACAATCACTTGATCCCTAAATAAATCTTGATTTTTCTGGCCAGAAATTCCGGAAGCGGCGGCTTGATCACGTAGTCATCCGCCCCGCAGCGAAACGCCTCGTTAATATCTTCCATATTGTCCTTACTGCTCCAAACCAGAATAATCGCTTTCCGGAGCCGATCTTCATTCCGCAGCCGTCGGCAAAGTTCAAATCCGTTCATTCCCGGCAATATCAAATCCACAATAATCATGTCCGGTTCAAGCAAAATGGCTTTATTGAAACCCTCTTCCGCATTTGCGGCAATCTGGACATCAATCCCCTCCCGTTTCAGAAGATCCTCGATAATGGCCGCATCCGTCCTGCTGTCCTCGACCACCAATACCTTTTTCATCCTTTAGCCTCCGTTCTATTCATGCCCGAGATTTTCCCCTTCAATGATTCCATCTCCCGCTTCAGCTCAAGCATCCTGAGTTCCCTCCCAACCATTGCCTTGTTCATCCGCTCCAATTCATTCGTCCGCTTCAAAAAGTTCGCCTCCGCCATTTTGCGCTCCGAGATGTCCCGTAAGACCCCGACCGCATTCCACTTCTCCTTCAGCTTGATCGCCGAAAGCGAAAGTTCAATCGGGAATTCCGTCCCATCCTTCCGGAGCGCCGCCAATTCAAGAGTCCTCCCGATCGCACCGCCTTCTCCCGTCTCCCTCCAGTGCGGGAAAGCTTTTTCATGTGCTTTTCGGAATCTTTCGGGCGCGAGAAGTGAATGGACAGGCTCCCCCATGACTTCATCGGCTCTGTATCCGAAAATTCTCTCGGCAGCCTTATTCCAGAAGGAAATCTTCCCCTCGTCCGACATCATGACAATCGCATCCTGCGCCGAATCGCTGATCGCATGAAACTTCTCCTCGCTCTCAAGCAACGCATCTTCCATTTTCTTCCGGCCGGTAATGTCTTCGAAATTCTCAATCCCTCCGACGACCTTGCCATGTTTATCCCGGAGCAAATCCGCATTCTTCAGGACGATCCGAATTTCACCGTCCTTTCGCCGGATCCTGCATTCCTTACCTGTAATCGGTTTTGAGATCTTCTCGGCATAAAGTCCGCATTCTTTTTCGCAGGGCTCAAGAGCAAACACGGTACACTCTTTACCGATCACTTCCTCCGCTGTATAGCCGGTCAATTCCTCGGCTTTCCGGTTAAAACTGGTAATCCGGCGGTTCAAATCCACGGTAAGGATTCCACTGGGACTGACCTTAAAAATCTGTTCCGCATAATCTTTCGCCGCACGGATTTTCTCCTCGAATAATTTTTGCTCGGTCACATCCTCGTAAATCGCCACAACCTCCCCGGAAGTCAACCTGCAGACATAATTTTCCCTCCACACCTGAAGCCGGTTGTCCCGGTAAAGTGAAACCGGATGGCTTTCGGGAATCCCGCTCCGCCAGACTCTTTGAAAAACTTCGAAAAGCCCGAATTCCTTTACGCCGGGGAATATTTCGGAAACACTCCTCCCGATCACATTCTCTCGCTCAATATTGTCGATTTTCTCGGCCGCCGGGTTAAAATCGCGGAAAATGAAATCATTTCCGTCATGAGAGGCTTCGTAAATCGCCACACCGCTTGATATATTGTCAAAGAGACTCCTGAATTTCGCTTCGCTTGTTTTCAGGGTAGCTTCCGCATTTTTCTGCTCCGTAATGTCCCGATAAACCCCCATCACGCCCCGGACGGTCCCATCCGCTTTGCAGAGGGGAATTTTGCTGATTTGCACCCAAATTGTCCTCCCACCGTGTACAGTTAAAGGCTCCTCAAAATCCGGTTTTGGGACCCCGGACTCTATGACTTCCCGATCGGCTGCCTTGTAATGCGCCGCATTCTCTCTCCAGGAAAGATCTTCGTCTGTTTTTCCGACAATTTCCTCAGGAGATTTCAGCCCCGCATCCCGGGCAAAGACCCGATTGCAGCCAAGATACCGGGAATCTGTGTCCTTCCAAAAAACTCCCAGAGACATATGGTCCAAGACCAGTCTGAGCATTTCCTGAGAATTGCGCAGCGATTCCTCCGCCTGTTTGCGCCCCGTCGCATCATTGGTCATCAGCAGTAGATGCTTTTCCCCGCTCATGGTAAAAACACTGAAATAGCAATCCAGCCACACTTCCCTCTTAAACGTCGTCACAAAATGGAACATCCCCTGCCGGGGTTGTTCCATAGAAAGGGTCTCCTCCGCCAACCGCAACAAACCCGATGCGGTCCAAGATTCAATCTGGTGAAAATTCTGTTGAATCAGCTGACCGGAAGCCGCCCCGATCATTGTCCCCAAAGCTTGATTGGCAAAAATGCATTCGCCGGAAGCCTTGTAAACGGCCATCCCGAATTCCGAAGAGGAAATCATTTTGAGATTCAGGTCTAAGGTCTCGGTCAAACGTTTCTCGATCTGTTTCTTTTCGGTAATATCCTCGACCATCTCGGTAGCCGCGATCACCCTTCCGGAAGAATCTTTAACGGGAGACGAAATGATACGGTAGTTCCGAACCCGCTGGCCTGCGGGAGTTTCGGCGATTGTTTCATGAAATTGGCCATCGTGAAGCGTTTTTGCCGTCGGGCAATACGAACAAAGACTTTCGCGAGGAGGCACATTAAACGATTGATAACAAACGGGTTTTTTCGTCACATCAATGGAAGGAAACCACTCCTTCATCCGCTTGTTCAAGGCAAGAATTTCCATCTGCGGACTAATAATCGTCATCCCCATGGGCAAATCATCGACGATGACTTTGAATATTTGCACAAATTCCTTCAGTTGAACATCAATCGATTTTGGGCTGTGTACCTCATCCATTTATCTGCCCTCGTGTGATTTCTCCTGCTAAAATATCGGTGTATGCCTTCCGTTGCATCAATTTCAAATTCAGCGGCTCCCTTCGAATCCCTCCCAAGAAACAATTTGGGCCGCCCTTATTCTTTCGCATCTCTCAAAAATAAGGACATGCCCCATCCTTCGATTATGAAAAGCAACATTAATGTTGGTCGCACGGGGCGTACCGACTTCTATGAAAAATTTAACGGTTGTCGGCATCCGCCCCGCCCTTCAATTATAAAAAACAACACTACTGTTGGTCGCACGGGGCATACCGACTTCTATGAAAAATTTAACGGTTGTCGGCATCCGCCCCGCCCTTCAATTATAAAAAACAACACTACTGTTGGTCGCACGGGGCGTACCGACTTCTATGAAAAATTTAACGGTTGTCGGCATCCGCCCCGCCCTTCAATTATAAAAAACAACACTACTGTTGGTCGGGGCGAGAGGATTTGGCGCCCTTCGCCCTCCGCTTCGCTTCGGACTCCGGGTCGGCCACCCGCCGCCTCATCGGGCGTCGCCACTCCTTATGGTCGCGGCTCCATCAATTTAAAGTTCGGCGGCTCCCCTCAAATCCTTCCCAAGAAGTAATTCGGGGCGAGAGGATTTGAACCTCCGACATCTTGCTCCCAAAGCAAGCGCTCTAGCCAGGCTGAGCTACGCCCCGATAACTCATTGCTTCTCAATGACTTCGCATTTTTTCAATCTAGAAGAACGTTTAAATTCGGCAATTGTTGTATAGAATCCGCCGATACGGCTCTTATTCGGAAAAGTATTCTAATTGATAACCTGATAAAAAGTTAGAGAAATTTAGGCCTTCAAGACTCAAGATCTTCCCGTGAAAATTTGACAGTAAAACGCTTTCATGATAGTTTTCTTCCCTGACAAAAGGGGATCAGCCATGCTTAAAGGATTCAGGAAATACACTAAAGTCATTGTCTGGCTAATTGTCTTTGCGTTCATTCTCTGGGGCGGCTCTAGTTTGATCATCAGCCAAAGCAAGGGCGCAAGCTATGCCGGAGAGGTTTTCGGCAAAAAAGTCACTCATAAGGAATTCAATGAAGTCTCGAAAATGGTCAGCCTGTTCTCCACCGATGACAAAATTTCCGTGGGGGAAAATTCCGACGATAAAGCCTGGCTTTATCTCGTTCTAAAGCGGGAAGCGGACAAAAAGAAAATCACCGTCTCGGATGAGGAGGTTCGGAGCTATATCGCAACGATTTTTGCCAAACGCGGGGGAATCGACTTCCGGACCTATGAGCTTTGGATCCGGAATGTCCTTCGGGAAGACCCGAGAAGTTTCGAAGAACAGGTCCGGACTTATCTCAAATGCCAGAAATTACTGCGGGAAGTCTTTGCGCAATTGTCGTCCGAAGCCAATACGCCGAATCCCGATCCCAAAGCAATCGAAGAATGGCTTCAAAGGACTTTTTCGGAGGCAGGGGTCCGAAAATATTACGGATCTTGATCTGTCGGTAATCGGTAGCGATTTCGCCCTTACTTCTTTCCGAGCAGAACCTTCAGTTCCTGCATAAAGTGGTTCAGGTCCTTGAATTCCCGGTACACGGAAGCAAACCGGACATACGCGACCTGGTCCGTCTGGGAAAGTTTATCCATGACGAACTGACCGATTTCGGAAGTCCGGATTTCGCGCTCTTCCCGGTCCTCCAGGGACTTTTCAAGCTCTTCCACGATGGATTGCTGTTTTTCCAAAGGCACGGACCGTTTTTCGCAGGCCTTCATAATCCCCTGAAGGACTTTATTCCGGTCGTAGGGTTCCCGCCGCTGATCCTTCTTGATCACCAGGAGAGGGATCTCCTCGACTTTTTCATAGGTCGTGAACCGTCGTCCGCATTTGTCGCAATGCCGGCGACGGCGGATCACCTCTCCTTCGTTCGAAGGCCGGGAATCGATGACTTTCGTGTCTTCAAACTTGCAGAATGGGCACCGCATATAATTTCAAAAGCTCCTTTAAATTCCGGGCCGCCCGGAAAGCGCTCGAAGCGTTCCAGATTGCCCTGACGACCGCAATCCTTTCCGCTCCCGCATCCAAAACGTTCCGAAGGTTCGTCTCATCAATGCCCCCGATCGCCACGACGGGAATTTTGATGATCTTTTTTAATCTTTCAAAGCCGATCAATCCGACCGCCTGATAGGAAGGCTTGGTCGGCGTCGGAAAAACCGGACCAAACCCCAAATAATCCGCTCCCTCCGCCTGGGCCTCCGAAGCCTGCCGGAGACTGTGCGTCGATTTTCCGATAATCTTCGACGAATCGTTCAAAAGTTTCCGGGCCAATGCCACCGGAAAATCGTCCTGTCCCAAGTGAACCCCGTCCGCTTGGCAGGCAAGCGCCAAATCCACGCGGTCGTTGACGATAAAAAGCTTCCGGTATTTTTTCGCCAGCTTCCGTATCCCTTCGCCGATCTTCAGCAATTCCCCGTCCGACAGTGCTTTGGATCTCAGTTGGATGACATCCACGCCGCCCCGAAAGGCGTCCTCGATTTTTTTCAAAATCGACGAATCCGGTTCCCGGAGATCCGTTACCGCATAAAGATTAAACGCCTTCAATAATTTCCGCTTCCAATCCATGCCGTTCTCAGCCTAAGCCAAGCTTTTTCAGAACATTCGTGGTGGAACGGCCGGGGACAAAGCGAACCCGTTTCACGCATCCCCCGTAGGATTCCACGAAATCCCTTCCCACGATGTCCTTCGGCTTCCAATCCGCGCCTTTCACCAAAACATCGGGCCGGAGCCGGCGGATCAGCCCCAGCGGCGTGGGATCCCCGAAAAATGTAATATAATCCACCGAAGCAAACTCGCTCAAAACTTCGGCACGGTCTTTCTCGGCATTAATCGGCCTTGACGGTCCCTTGATTTTCCTTACCGAACGGTCCGTGTTCAATCCGACCACCAAAACGTCCCCGAATAATTTGGCCTTTCTCAAATAGCTCACATGCCCCAGATGCGGGATATCAAAACAGCCGTTCGTGAAGACAATGCGACTGCCTTTCGCCTTGAGTTTTTTGAGAATTCGGCAGAGCGCCGGGAGAGTCTTGATTTTTTGATTCATCCGAGAAAAAACCCCAAACTGCCCCATGCCGCATTCAACCGCATGGGAAACCGATACCCGTTAAATTTAACGTCCGGAAAACTCTTCCTCAATCCGATCACAAAGCGCGTGCAAAACGGCGAGATGGCTTTCCTGAATATGCGCGGTAACTTGAGAAGGCACGCAAAAACAGCGATCGGCCATATTCTTCAGTTTTCCGCCCGTCGAGCCCGTAAACGCAACCGTCCGGATCCCTCTTTTTTTGGCGGTCTCGCAAGCCAGAACGCAATTCTTCGAATTACCGCTCGTCGTCAGTAAAAAAAGGAAATCCCCGTCTCTTCCGAGTGCCTCCACCTGCCGGGCAAAAACACCGTCAAACGAATAATCGTTGGCAAGCGCCGTGAGGATAGACGTATCCGTGGTCAATGAAATTGCGGGAAGCCCCTTTCGTTCCCGTTTGAACCTGCCGACCAGTTCGGCCGCGATATGCTGGGCTTCCGCGGCACTTCCGCCGTTCCCGCAAAGGAGAATCTTATTCCCCCGCTTCAGCGCCTCGCCTGTTTCGGCAGCGATTTCCCGCAGCTCACGCCGGAGTGATTCACTTTCCACGACGGATTTCAGGACACTTAACGACTGAGAGAGCATTTCATCCATTTCAGAAAAATCCCGTTCTGGGTTCGTATCACTCAGGCAAAGAAAACCTTTGCCATGTCATATAGTTCCCTCGGAACGACTTTGAGCGCGTTGGTCGCGGATTCCAAAGGCGCCGAGACGATTTTATTGCCCTGAAGGCTGGCCATTTGACCGAATTTTCCCTCTTTGATCAATTCAATGGCCTTCACCCCAAAGCGGGTCCCCAGTACACGGTCGAAAGAAGTGGGTGTCCCGCCCCGTTGAATATGCCCCAACACCGTAACGCGCGTTTCATACCCGGTCCGTTCTTCGATCAATTTCGCAAGCGCGTTTCCGATCCCTCCGAGCATGACATGCCCGAAATCGTCCAATTTGGCCCCCTGCAAAAAT
>JAKQXH010000011.1 GCA_029561555.1 Candidatus Omnitrophota bacterium | reverse complement strand
GGGCGAATCCCATCGCGCTGAGGGCCTTGTTCTCGGCGAGAGCGCGCGCCCGGTTGCCGGGGGTATCTCCTCCGGGCATTTTAGACGCTTCCTCTCCGATTTGTTTGGTAATCGAAGCGCGAATGCTGCGCAGCACGGCTTCCATATCCTGTTTGAGATAAGTCCTAAAGAAAGCGAACACGTCCTTGTCCATTGAAAAGCCGAGATTGTCCCGCGAATCCAGTTTGTCCGGGAGTGCCCACTCCGACGTATTCCCGTAATCGTTGAGCACCCGCTCCAATTCGGAGGAAGGCTTAGCCGTTCCATCCCCATTGAGGAACAGGAATATTCCGCCTTGGCTGTCCCCGTTCCGTAACAATGAGCTAAAGAACGCGTAAACCAGATTTCTCTGCATGCGGATTTGCGCGGTCTTTCGTGCAATTTCTTCGGGAGTGCCCTTCGACGGATCCGGGTCCGGAAGACTTTCCATTAAAAATGCCTTCAATTGCTCCATATCTCCGCCAAACTTAATCTCAAACATGCGCCGGAAGAGGCGATTCGTCATTCTCAGCGTCTGTGTTTTTATCGCTTTGCATTCATCCTGCAGGGCATTGTCGTTTTTAATCGCCTCCTGAGCTCTTTCCGGGGAGAGGTCGTCGATGAAAGCGCTTTTCACGGCATCATCTTCGTCCGCCATTGTGTAAAGTTCTCCGAAGAGACCTCTCAACTCGCTGTCGGATTCCTGAAGCGCTTCAAAACCTTTCACACTTTGGGTCCCCGCGGCGACTTTCAATGCAGTATCGCAATCTTCGAACGCGCTACTCACCATTTCACGGTATTCGACGGCACTCAGTGAAGGAGCCATCTCCTTCAATCTTGCGATCAGGGCCTCTTCCTCAGCGCTGAACGCCTGCCAATCAGCCGCCCCTTCCACTTCCCCATCCGCTTTAAGCCGGGCAAGATATTTTTTGAGAAATTCGAGCTTTGCTTTGAGGGCCGCTTCTTCTTTCGTGGCTCCGGTCGCTTTGGCCCGCTCATACGCGAGCAATTCGGCGCGAAGCTCATGCCGCAGATTCAGGGCCTGATCGATGACTTCCCAGCTGTCCACTGAATGCATCTCATCCAGCAAGTCTTCGCGTCCGTCTTCTTTGGTCCGGATCCCGATTTTCTCGAGCATGCACTGGATCGCGCCCCGGTTATACGGCCGCTCCCATTTTTCGACCTGCCGCCGGACATAATCGATAAACTGCCTGCGCAGCGCCGCATCCGCCGTGAGAATATCCGCCAATCCGGCCAGTGTGGCATCATCCTTCGAGCCCGCCGAAGGGGCCTCGCTTTCCTTTCCTTCCCTCTGGAACAAGAGTTCCGCCGCGTCTTCCACCATTGCCCGCTGCCCTGCGGCCTGCCGCGCTTCCTGATCCGCAAGCCTTGCCGCTCCCTGTCTCCGGTACTTCTGAATCGCCCGGTCGCGGAGAGACTCCATTTCCCTGAGAGCTTCTTCCGCCTTCTGAAGCATTCGCGTAACGGCTTCCTGCTGCCGGATCAAGGCCGGGAGATTCGCGGCAGTTCCCGCGTTTGCCCGGGCGAGAAGGCTCCCTCTCCGGCTGACTTCCGCGCGGTATTGCTCACGGACTCTTCTCAATTCCGCAAGCTGTCCGTCAATCTCATCAAGAAGATTCTCGTCCGGCGTCCGGGCTTCGAATGAATTGCGGAATGTCCGTATCCTTGCCAGGATGCCCGGCAGGATTCCGGTGTCAGCCCCCATGCCGCGCGTCGCGTCGGTCGAAATCTGAAGGATTTCATTGGTCGCAAGGCCGGCATCGATCAGGCGATCGAACACCGTGTTGTGAAGCGCGGCAAGATCGTCCCGAAGCGCACGGTTTCTTACGGACCCGATATTCTGCCGGAACTCGCGGTCCATTGCGCGCACCGCTTCCTGGACCCGACTCAATTCCGCCCTCAGAAGATCCGACAGAGCCTCGGAAACAATGCCCCGCGTTTTTCCGCGCTCGATCCGGTCGTTCAGAGCCGCAATTTCGGTCAACGCCTGGGCCATTTTCTGCAGCGTCGAAACCATTCCCGGCAGATCGGAATCGTAATCCTGCCCCATCATGGTCCGGTACTCAGCCAGCTTCCCGTTCAGCTCGTCGATTTTCTGCTGAAGTTCGGCAGGTTTGTCAATCCAGGCCCTCCAATCCAAGATGTCCTTCTCCAAACTCTGGAGATCCTCATATAACTGCCCCGCAGCTTGAGCCGCTTTTGTGAGATCAGCCAGATCTTCCTGTGACAATCCCGGCGTTTCGATTTGAGGACCGGTCACCTGCGGCTCCGCCGCCAGAAAATCAATCGTGTAAGTGTAGGTCTGCCCCTCGTGCATAAGCTGGATTTGAATATTTTTCCGCGCTTCTTTTCCGGGCCCCATCTTGCGCAGGGAATCGGTGATCTGAGACAGAGAAACTCCGTCGGGGACGTAAAATTCAATATTGGGCGTCGACCCGTCGGCCGGGCGATCATATCCCCGGAGGTCAGTGATATGCGCGACCCGCATCATCTGGCCGTCGACCTCCCGGGCTTCACCCTCCAGCATGACGACAAACTGGAGACTCGTCGCGTCGATATGTTCAAGGTCAAACGGAACGGCCCCTACAATGTAAACCCTCGGCGCCTGATCAGTTTCATACCCGTCGTGAATAGACCGCACATTCCGGTTGACGGGAAGGACATAGCTGTGCAAGAGCCCCGCGGGGAAATTCCCCATCGCGTCGAGCTGCGGAACGGGACCGTATTGAATCACAATCGCCTCGGCAAGTTTCGTCGCAACCTTCGTCACCGTGAGTTCATCCGGTTTGAGCCGCATATCGATAAAAATCCCTTCGCCAGTGCCTTCAAGCCGGGTAATCGCCTGCAAAGACCCGCGGTCCGCGCGCGCAATCTTCATTCCGGGTCCCTCTTTGGTCTCTTCCGCTTCGATCACCATGACCGGCTTGGCAAAGAAACGGCTCAGCGGCCCCAGCTTGCTCTTCCCCTGCCGGAACAATTCGATTTTC
This sequence comes from Candidatus Omnitrophota bacterium, assembly GCA_029561555.1. Lineage (GTDB taxonomy): Bacteria > Omnitrophota > Omnitrophia > Omnitrophales > Omnitrophaceae > JAKQXH01. Next base: position 6,497 of record JAKQXH010000011.1, on the reverse strand, counting down.
TGCACCTTTTTGTCGCGATACCGGATTTTTCCGCTCATTCCGTTCGATGAGCTGAAACTGACGGACCCGTTTTTGTGAATATTGAGGCCGGTAATCCCTCCCGCAATTTCGACGCCTCCGTCCGGATCATCAGGGTCTTGCAGGATTCGCATCGTCTTGCCGTCCTGGGCCCTCTGGACATAAATCACATGCCCGTGCTTCGAGGTCACGCGGATGGTTGTGTCATTGATTTTTTCCGTGTTCACAATGCTGTGCGAGAAGAAACTGTTCACAGCAGTCTTCACTGCTTCTGCAATGCCAATTCCGCCCCTGCCCGGTCCTTCCGCTCCCGCCTGCGCAATCTCCATTCGAACGCTTCTCGCGCGGGATTCCAGCATGATACGGACAAATTCCGTCTGGTCCCCTTCGAAACTTTCCCGCATTTCTTCCAGCGTCCCGTTATTCAGGGCCTCTTCAAAATTCCGGGCAAGAATTTCCTGCTGATCCAACAGAAGCCCGGAATGCTCGCTAAGAAAATCGCGGAATTGCTTCACTTTTTTCTCAGGATCCATCGGTGTCGCAATCAAATTGCCGATGCGGTCGATCAAATCGCTATTTCCCGAAGCTTCCTCAAGCTCTCCCCAGTTTTCTTCCTGCGCGAGCGCCGCGTCCTGCACGGACGGATTGATTCCGCTCAGCTGCTGCTGGAATTTCTGCACCATCCGGGATGTAATTGCCCGGAACGCATCGCTTGCCTGCCACTGTTCCAGCGACTGACCCGCCCGTAATAGTTCATCCGGCGTCACATAGACGACATCCTCGGCCTCCGACCGGAGGCTTTCGCCTCCCCGCATCACGACAATACGGAGAAGACCGGCTTCAACACCGCTTACTTTTATACCAAGCTGCTCCAACCTCTGTCTCGCGCTCGCGAGCGCTTTTTGGACTGCGGTTTGAGCGCGCGTTCCCATTTCGGCCTGCTCACCGACATTCCTCGAGCCGGCGTAATCAAGCGTCACCAACCCTCTTTTCACGGTCAAAATGGAATCCACGCTGTAATCCAGGGCCTCCCGCTCAAGATGCCCGAGGACCGTCTTTCCGTCCGGGGTCATAACGGTGACGGGCTTTCCGTAATCCGGCGCATCCGCATCAACAAGCACGTATCCTTCTTCGCCTTCCTTCGAGATACTCACGGCAACCTTCTCGCCCTGTCGCGCACCCACCGACACCGTCCAGTCCTGAATTTCCGCCGCGGAAAAGCCTATTCGGGAAAGATCAATGAACCCGTAAGCCGCGTCTTTCAGGAATTGGAAGGCAAGTTCCGAATGCCCGCTGGCCTCAAACTCCGCCATCACGTCAATGATCTTCCTTAAGTTTTCGCGGCTTGACGGATTGCTCACATCAAACAAGGCCATCAGATTTTTCAGCGCAAGATCCGAAGCTGTTCCTCCCGCAACCCGCATCGCTTCCTCAATAATTTTAAGTTCCGCTTCCGCGTACTGCCGCAAAGCCGCATTGCCGTCAAAATTCCCGTCCGCGAGAACCGCCTGAAGACCGGCAAGACACTGAACGGCAAAGTTGCGGATGACTTGCGGCGTGACGGCAGACCCCGGGGCAAGCATCGCGCCCAATGCGGCCGTCTTCCGGAACGCGCCTCGATAGGACACCGCGTCAGCGCCTTCAAATTGAGCAAGGCGACTCGTGAACTGCCGGGTAAAATCCCTCGGCAGTTCGGGCAGAGAAGAAAGCAATTCTTCGGCAACGCGGGAAGCGTCTTCCTGCGTGGCAATTCTCTTCTCCGTCCTTCCGGCCGTCACAGCGGCTTCCGCTTTCGCGGCCTCCAGTCCGACCAATCCGCTCAATCGGGCCATTTCCCGCTCCAGCGCGCTTCGAAGTGTTGCCTCGGTTTCAAAATCCCTGTCACTGAAACGCAGAACGCCTTCAAAATCGCCCTCCAGGGCCTTGTCCTTTGTTATCGAGACCCTCAAGTCTTTCCCGGTCAGTTCTCTGAATCTGAGAATAACGTCACGGGCATTCGGAATAGCGTCAAGCGCTCCGCGCAAGGCGTTACGCCTCGCTTCCGCCTGGGCCCGCCCTGTTCCCAGCGACATTTCAAAACTGACTTCGATCTGTTGCCGGGCGTTAACCCTCACGCTCCCGATATTTTCAACGGCCAGCGCCGCATCCGATATCAGCTCCAGAATGCGAAGGATTTGCTCGATATCTCCCGTAAAGAAGAACGCGACAAAAAACTGCATCGCCAGGTCATGGTCGCCCCGGTTCAGGAGATCCAGGATTTTACCGATTTGAGAAGAAAGCCCCTGCAAAAAGCGGGACATCCGCCCGAGGACACTCTCGAGTTTTTTGCTCAGTTCGGGGCTCGCCGAAATTTTCTCTTGAACCCCCTTGAATATCGCCGGCATATTCTTGCCGCCGAAATCCTTTTGAATCTGATCGAGCAATACGGCCGCCTGAGAAACAAATGCGGCCTGTTTGTCCGGAGCCACGTTCGGTGCCGCGGAAGCGTAGGCGTCCAATATTTGCAGGCGGGCCAAAAGGTTCTGTTCATCCCATGTCAGGGCCGGAACGGCATTCCGGTTAACGGCGTCTCTCGCGTACACGGCGGAGGCCATCGACATCAGAAATTGACTGAAGGCCTTCGGATTTGCCGGTTTGAACGGAGAGTCGACGGCAAAAATATTTGTCACGAGATAGGCGGCCTGAGGCCCGAGCAAATCATTAATTCTCACGGCCAAATCATTCCGGATCACAACCTCGTTGTCCCGGTCCGCCAGGATTCCAAGGATGATAAGGTCCACCACTGTTTGCAGGGCTTCGGGCGAAAGGCGGGCGGAATCTTCGATCAATTTCAGTGCCTGCTCGTCCGTTACTTCAAAGAATTCGACGTCATTGCCGGCCGTTTTCCTGCCGATATAAGTCTTGCCGCCCGAAGTCCAAAGCGAGAAGTCAAACCCGCCGTCAAGGAAGAGCTCGAGGTCTAATTTAATCGGCGTTTTTTTCTCAGCGGGAATTCTTCCGTCTCCCGTAAGAATATCGGCCAGTTTAGTCTCGAAAAGATTAAACCCGATGACCCGGATTTCGCGGGCTTCCGACTTCGAGCGGGCGACGATCATCTTGCTCATTTTCTCACCGGCCACAACTTGGTTAGTTTCGCCGGAAGTAATAAAGACCACCTGATTGCCGACGGTAAGGAGGAGGACTTCAAAATCAAGATTGCTCTTGAATTCCTCAAGGAAATTGGTGGGAAGATTTCCGTCCGGCGTGAGGTCCATGACAAACACTTGACCGGGGATCTTTTCAACAACGGCCTGTTTGAGAGCATCGACGGAAGCGACTTTTCGCCCCGCAAGCGCCCACGAAAAGGCGCTGACCAACTCGCCGATCAATCTTGTTTTTTCGTCGCTGCCGCCGAGCGTCTCGATATAGGCCGTAATTTTCAAATAATTCTCAGCCAAAACCTCGGGATCCGCACTCTTGGTGATCATTCCCAAAACGTTACCGTTTGTTCCCATGAAAGTCCGCGTATTCGCGGGGACTTTCAGGACCTGGTCGTTCCCGGAAGCGTCCTTCATCGCCAGCAGTACCGGCGATTCATTTGCAATGACCTGCGCCACATGCCCGATCACGAGAACTCGGGCCAGGACGGCATTCGGACTAATCTTCGCCGCATCTTCCGCGGACATGTCCGGAGTAACTTCGATCAGCCTCCCGTCCACGGTCAAATTTTGGTCTTTTCTGAGTTCCGCCTCCAGATAACCGTTCACCGTATTGATGCGGATATCCTTGGCCCCCTCAACCGTTACGTTGGTTTTCGTATCGGTAACGGCAATTCCGGTAGCGGTCGCGACGGTTTTGACGCCCGCGGCACGATCGGTAATTTCGGCCCGGTCCGCGTAAAGCACGATATTGGAATTCGCTCCGGCGGAGATACTGACCCCTGCGGTCGTTTCGAAGGAAACTCCCTGAGCGCTCCAATTCAGCGTCGCCGTTACCTCCTGATCGCCGATTTTTTCCATCTGGGTTTCGAATTTCAGGGTGTGCACCGTTTGTCCGGCAGTCGCCTTGGAATCGAAAGTGACGTTCACTTCAGCCGCATTGGCAAACTCGGCATCCGTAACCCCCAATTGAACCAGCGAGCCCCCGGCAAGCTCTATACTTCCCGCCAGATCGAGACTGGAAAGATTCATCCCCCGCTCGGAGGCTTTCTGTATCAGATTCGCAATCGCGTTAACAGTCCGGGCGGCCGCCGAGCCGGTCAAGGGCGCCGCATCGTCAAAATCAATTAGCCCCTGCACAATCAGGCGGCTCACATCGACGCCGTTTCCGCTCAGCCATTCCAAGGCCTCCGAAATTTCCGCAATATTCCCCGCCGTCAGGATAATTGAGCCCGTGAGGCTGAGTCCGCCAACCGCCAGGCCTGATCGCGCAAGCGTCTGAGCCAGCCCCGCAAAACGGAGGAACTCTGCCGCGTCGGTCACGGCCGTAAGCCCTGAGATTCCGGACACGCCGCTCTTTCGAAGATCTTCGAATGCCTGGCGCGAAGCGTCCTCATCACCGCTCTTCATCTTCGAAACCAGCATCCTCTGAGCTTCGGTTAACAGGGTGTCGGCATAGGCGCTGTCCGTCGTGAAAACAACTCTTTCGAGCCGTTCTTCGGTCGACAGTACCGTAAGAAACGCGAACAGGTTCGCATCAAAAGGATTTTCTTTGGTGTTATTGAGAAGATCCCGAGCTTCGGAGAGACTGATCTTCAGGGCGATCACTTCTCCGGCCTGCGCGCCACCCATCAGCAGAATCGCGTCCGTTTCGCGGAACATGATTTCAAACGGCTTTCCGCCGACCCCCTGCTCGATCCGGGAGAGCAAGCGGTCCTTATAGACGCTAATCAGCTCGAGATTCGAGGTGTCACCCCGGTTGTAGGCCGTCACTTCAACCATCTCGCTGTCGATAAAATTCGTCACGGCATCCGAAGCCCTGACGGCGCCTCCCGTTCCTTCGGAATAAATCACGTACTGGCCGTTCACCGCAAAAAGGAGAACGCCTTTTTGCGCTTCGCTGATCTGCCGGATGTCGTCATCGCTCAGGCGGTCCTGGCTGATCCGCATCAGCACGGGGGCCGTGGCTGCGCCGATCGTCTGAAGAGCGGCGCTCACGCTTAATGTCTGCAAATTCCCGAGGAATACCTCCGAGATTTGGTCAAGCAAGGTCTCCCTCTCAATTGCGTTCAAGGCAAGCGTTGCTCCCGCGACGACCTTCGTCATTTCGCTGAACGCGGCCATCATCGCGTCAACGGGCATTCCGGTTTTCATCTCGGCAATCACCTTGCCGTCCGCGTCTTTCAGCGTAAACTGGGAAAGTGCCGCGGTATTGCTCCGGGCAAACACCAAAGTCATCCCGTTAAACGCATAGGTGGTCTCTCCCGCGCCCGGCGTCACAACCGCTTTTTCCTGCACCTTGAGTGCTTCCGGAACATCCGCAAGCTCCATCACCCCATATTGATTTTCTCCCGTTTTCACCAAAATCGCGACAGGAGGCTCCGTGTCTTCGTTCTGAGCTCGGATAAACACCGCTTCACCATCGACGGGCAGGTCAAAATACCTCGCCCGTTTTTCACCATCCTTGGGATCCTCGGGACCGATGGCAACTTTGATCTTTCCGCCGACCACCGGCCCCCATGTAATCACTGTGCCGCTATTTCCCCCTAGAGAATCTTTCAAATTCAACATTTGCACCCCCGAAGCCACTTCGGGAGTGACTTCAATAAAGAGATGACCGGCCAATCCTTCCCAATTTTTCACAGTTCCCAATTCCATAGCTGCGTTGGCGGGATCGGGAATTTTTTGTCCGATTTTTAGAATCGTAGTCGTTGAAATCGTCGCACCGGCCGAATCCTTGGCAATAACCGTCACGAGGGCGTTAGCCGAATCAATCATTCTCGCTTGAATCACGCGTCCGTCCGCGAGAGCCACTTCCGTAATATTCGCCGGTTGAGCGACGTCCGGAATGGCGACAAATACGGACCGTGCCGTTGTTTCATCTTCGCTCAGCTGGCGCTCGATTTTTCCTATTAGCTTGCCTGTTTCGTCCGCGATGAAACCGGCGTAATCCGGTGCCAGATGCTTGGTTTTCGTTCCGACTTTCACGACGACTTCATTGGCTTTTTCTTCAACCTCAACCGTTCTTCCGTCAGCGAGGACTGTTTGCACCGCCGCCGTCTCTCCGGCTTCAACGGGCAGAAAAACATTCGGGACAAAAATATCATGCCCTGCCTCCCGCACCAAATGCCCAAGGACGGTCTTGCCGTCCGCGGTTGTAACGGCAACGGGCTTTCCGTAATCCGGCGCGTCAACGAGAGTGTATCCTTCCCCGATCTTCACGATAACTTTCTCACCCTGCCGCGCGCCCACCGACACCGTCCATCCCCGGATTGTCGTCGCGGAAAAACCCATTTCGGATTGAGTGCCGTCCAAAACGCCGGCAAGCGTTCCGGCATAGGG
>JAKQXH010000109.1 GCA_029561555.1 Candidatus Omnitrophota bacterium | reverse complement strand
GGGATCAAGCGCCTGACCGTTCTCCAGCATCATTTCATCCAGAAGAATCAGCACCTTGTCGAGTTCCTGCGCCATATCCTCGGCGGAAATACTGCCGGATTCGCGCCAGGATTTGGCCAGCGAAATTTTCTCGGCAATCTTCTGCCGGGCCAGCTCAAAATCCCCGGTTCGCTCAAACATCAAGGCTAGTTCTTCGAGTTCGCCTACGGAAAGAAGGATTTTCTCTTCGATCCGGTCCGCATCGATCAAATTTGTAACGGCGGTTCTCTGGATTTCCCCCTCGACGGCATTGATCACCGCGTCAATCATCTTCCGGTTGTCCGGAGAAAGGTCCCGGCTTCTCAAGCCATGCCCCGCCGCAAAGATTTCGCGCGCCACTTCGGCGCGGGCCTCTCTCGATATATAAATCCAGCGATCGAGGTCCTGATGCGTAATACCGTAATGCCGGTTTAATTCCTCTTCATCGATCTTTCGCAGACTCTCAAAAAACGCCTCCCAAAATCTCACCGCCCGGAATGCCCGCGCCGCGTGTTTCGTCTGAATGACGGGGACCCTTCCGGGCGCCGGCATATTTTCGCTCAAGTCTCTCACGCGAAAATAATCCCGGTAAAAATACGCCTGAATCATCCCCCTGATTCTTCCCGTAGAAACGAGGGGCGCGGGCTGATCGGTATTGGCCAACCCGCGGATTTGATCGGCCAGAAATTGCAGGTAATGCGCCTGATACCTTTTCTTCTCGGAATGCGTCAGCTGACGCGCCAATTGCCGGGCGACGTCCGGATTCTCCTGCAAAGGATGCATACTTTCCTCCGGGCTTTCCTCCCTGCGGATGGCCTGCACTCTGAAACGCCCGCGGGCCAGCCGTGCGGCGGAATCGATCAGGTCGTGCAGCCTCAAAGTCGCAAGCTGGGCATTTTTGCCGAAAGCCCAATGCATCTGATTTTTCCATTTTTTAATCACCCAGTCGGGGATATTGCGCGCGTTCACGACCGCTTTGACCATCGCGAGCGCAATGGCTTCCGCCGAAACACCGTCGCTTTCCAGGCGGATCATTTCTTCCACGCAATGCAGGACCCATTCGAATTTCCTGGGGCTTCCCGCTCCCTGCATCGGATTCCAACGTCTCAGGCCGAAGGCATCGATCACCATTTCGCTCGCGCTTCTTAACAGCTTCAGCTGGGCGGGAACGCTCAGGCCGTCTTCCGGTTTGAGGTGCGGCCGCAACTGTTCCCGCAGACGCCTGAATTCGTGCCGCGCGCGGGAGATCTCCCCTTTTAATTTGGCCGGTTCGCTCTCCATGAGCCAGGTGTAAAGCTGCCGCCGGTGCAGGAATTGCGCGTGAGTCGTCGTGATATTCAACCGGTTAATCTGAGGATCCAGGACCCGACGGATCTGCAATTTCATCAGCTCATAAATCGAAAAGACAATCACCGTGAAAGCGATCCCGCTTAAAGTCAGATTGCCCCGGATAAATTGTTCGATATAAGGGAGGACGGCCTTCACCAGCAGGGTGGCAATTCCCGTGCACAAAAGAAAAACCGTCGTTGAATTCAGCCGGGAACCGACCGCCAGGACAAACCGGTCCCACCAAGGAAGCTTAAGCTCCCTTGAGCGGATCCCGCCGCTTTCGAATTCTTCGACAATGTGTTTCGTCCCGTCGGTCGCGTGTTCCATAAATAAACTGGTGTCCAGCAGGCGGTCCATCAGGTCCCAATCCCCGGTCAGCTCCCGCAGTAAATCCCGGAACGCGCCGGAAGAAAAGTAATGCCGGTGGGAAAGGACCTCCGAAAGGCTTTCCCCCAGATACATGAATTCATCCTCGGTGAATTCGTTCCGGGAATCCCCGTAAACCCATCGCCCGCTTTGCGCGTACTCTTTGGCGGAGGCAATCAGGCGTTGAAAGAAATATTCCTTGTCCTTCCGCGAAAGCCTCGTCTTGTTCGGGTTCGTGAGATAATCCCTGAAGCGCCGGCTCCGCTCAATCTCCTCCCGCCCCAGAGACGCGCCTTCCACCCTGTCTTTAAAATCCTGATATTTCATAATTGAAGGTGCTCCATCTTCAAGCTGTGCCAGCACAATACCGGCGAGCCGGTCTGTTTCTTCCGCAATAGCCGAAAGATACTCATCGCTAGGCGACAAAAATAGGTTCAACGCAATTGGCTCGTAATATTTGTACTCCCGTACAGGATCCAAAAGCCTAGACGGTGCATTCGGCATTTCCTGACGCCCGATCTGAAAATTGTCATCCACAATCAGGGTATATCCCAAAAGCCCCAAATCCTTCGCTGAAGGACGGTCCTGATAAAAGCCCCAAACCTTTTTCCAAAAATCCTCTTCGGAAACCGGATAAGCTTTTCTGAGTTTCTTCTCATAATCTTCAATTCGATAGAAATTTTCCCGTGTAATCACCCGGTCGAAATATTGCGCAAGCCACGGATGTCCTTCGAATAAGACCTCAACGGCGGCTCGCTTTGCTGCCGTCCACAAAACAAGTCTCACTCCGGAATCCCGAAGCTCGGCCAATTGCCGCTCAAGAGCTCCCGAAGTCGTCCCTTCTTTCAAAACATACTTCCCCTGTTCTTCGTCAAAGAAACCGAGCGTTTCATCCAAATCAAAAACCACGGTGCGGTGCTCCGCGGAACGGGATCTCTCATACTCAATAAATGGAGCATCAAAAATCGTCCCGTCAAAAAATCCCGCCGGATATTCCCGCCGCGGTTTCTTCTCCCGGCCTTCTTCTCTTCCGCCCGAAAACAGTTTTTGAATATTTCCCCATGCCTCGGTCAACCGCCCCAGAGACTGTCCGGTCACGGATGATTCGGGAAGTGTCCGTACCGTATCGGGCGCCGGTAACGTCCGGGAAGCGGCTGTCCCCGCCATCTCGGAGGTCGCGCTCATCATCATGGGCCGCCGGGGCATTTTCGGCGGCTCGCCGTCGACAAAGCTTTCCGGAAATTTCAGATTTTTCGGCAGAAGAGACCGGACCCTTACCCGAACGGACTTCCCGTGATCCTTATACCGGATATATCCCCGGGAATCGCCCAATCGTGAAAGTTCACTTTTGACCCAATGGTAAGTCATCGCGGCATCCAGATCCCGAGACAAATCTTCCCCGTCGCCGATCTGTCCTGCCAGACCGATCAAGGCCTGAACGTACGATCCGCGAAGTTTCGCCTGTGCCTTAAAATCAAATTGACCGATGCCGCTATCCCGGACATTCCCCACAAAACGGCTTCGCAGTTCGGCTCTCCCGAGATCCCTGACAACCGCCTGCATCGCCCCCGGTTCTTTCGTCTTGATCAGGACCCGGCACAATTGATCTTTTCCGGAACCGGCCGCGTCCGAATACATTTCAAGCGCCGTTTTCGCCGCAAAGCCGGCCAAGCGGGGCTGTCCGGCCATGTCCATAAGGCTTTCGAAGGTATAGGTCTTTGTCTCGGGACTTCGGAACCGGGATTTCAATGTCCTCCGAAGCTTTGCCAACTCATCTTCCGTCAGATCCGGACGGCCCGCCAATTCGGTGATGGCAGCCTGCCGGACTTCGTCATTCGGATCCGACTCATACATCCCGATCAGAGTCTCATTCTGGCGAAAACGCATCAGGGAAACTTTTCCCGCGGGGACAATCGCAACGAAAGCAATGATCAACAATAACGGAAAAGCAATCAGGGTACCGCCCCTGATCTTCTCCCACGAACTCCGCGCGGGAATCAGCACTCTTTCGTTCCTCCGAAACACGCGCTTGAAAAGACCGGCCGTTCCCCGGGTTATTTTCCCAAAACTCAACGGCAGCATCCCCAGCGCAATCGTGAAAGCCCCCGTCAGGACAACCCATGCCGCGGAAAACGGCTCTCCTTCCCCCAGACCTAAAAACGATCTGGCGCTTTCGCCGAAATCGCCGGGGGAGACATAATTGCCGAGCAGCGCCGCGATCACGTCAAACACAAGATAGGTCCCGACAATGAGAAGTTGAGCGAGCCCCATCCCTTTCAAGATCGTCTTAAGCCAATCCCGGGTAACGCGTTTCGAAAGCCAAAGCAATCCCAATCCGATCCATAAATCAACCGCATTCGGGACCAGCGGTCCCATCTGAGTCAGAAAAGGATGTTCCGCCGCCCAATTGCTGAACGCATTGCCCCCGTGCGTCTGAAACCGGGCGAGGACATTGGCCCCCTCGTCCCACTCCGAAGGTTTTGCGACATCCACAAAAGGCGAGACCCAGGCAAGGATCTTTCCGGACAGGAGATGCGGATTCACGAGGATTTTCCCGTAACCGCTCCACCACACGTGGATATGCTCATGAAGGATCCTGAACGGATACAGCTGAGACACCTGATTCACAAACGCCCACAGCCAAAAGCCGATCGCGGCAAAACCGGCCGGGGTAATCGCTTTCTCCCGCTTCACTTTTTCTTGCACGGAAGGCGCCCCGCCTTTTTCTCCGTCCCGTTCCGGCATTTCAACCCCTTTCCCCAGAGACTGTCCGTCAACTAAAACCGTTCCGTCGGGAAGGATCTCCACGATACCGGTCTCCGATTGATCGGGGGCGAGAGCGTTATCCAGCGCGCGGGTGACAATCTTTTCCATCTCTTCCCTGCGGGAGTCTGCCGAATCGGCCGAACCGACCCAACTCATCCGGTCGTAGACAACTAAATTATTAAAGACATGCGCCGCGATCGCGGTAAAAATAGAGCCCCCGGCAAGCCGGTTCATCCGTCTCGAAAAATTAATATAGTTATCCCTTCCCTTCTCTTCCCAAAACTCCGGAAACGAAACCCCGGCAAACGACAGAGCGGATGCCGAAAATCTCTTGATGGCGTTACTCAGGTGAAGTTCCGCAAAAATTCCGTCAAGCGCTTCGCGCACTCGGGCTTCATCCGTCCGGTACATAAAGGCCAGGACTTTCGGCAAAAACTCGCGGAAAAGAATTTCCTCAATAACAGGGTGAAGGAACCCTATTTCGGCCACCCGCATTCCGGGCAGAGTCACCGGCAATCCGATTTCACGCCATGCCTTCATTTTGGCTTCGTCCGTAACTTCAAATAAGCGGCCCAGATTGACCGAAGCCGTTCTCATTCTTCCGAATATCTCTAAAATGCTCCTGAGATAATCCGGGGTAATAATTCTTTCGATGAAATCGGGCAGGACGGCAATGGCTTCTTCCGAAACTCCTGACAGTCTTAACCCTTGAGCGACTTCCGCCAAGAACCGCTGCATTCTTCCCTGCGAAACCAGCTCAACGGTATCGGCGACGGCGGATTCAAGAAAAGCGAGGTGGAGTAAACTCAGCGGTATCAAAAATCCGAAATAATATTGGAGATCAAACATCGGCGGCGCACGCGGCCCCGAAACTCCTTCCGAGAAAGAAGCGACGGGGATCCCTTCCTCGGAAATGATTCTCAGCGGCTCGGCCCCCGGCAGACCTTCGGGCGCTTCACCCGGCAGAACCCCGTCTTCATCCCCTAAAGACAACCCTTTGATTTGAGAAACTTCCTCCGGTTTTCGCGCGACAATCAGATACTTTTTCCCGGCATCCTTGACTTGCCCGGATGAATCCGTTTCGGGATAGGATAGAGGGATTTGGCTGCCCGCAAATATCCGGACGCTGTCCGGCTCAAACCCCGCTTCCTTTAAAATCGCGGTGATTTTCCCCGGGGCAAAACCGTTTTCCGCTTCATCGACGCTCAAAAACGCGATCCCGCCGCCGGGTTTGCAAACCCGGAAAGATTCCGTCAAAGCTTTCCGGACCGCATCCAGCCCCACATTCGGGCTCGGATAATTCAAGGTGACCAGATCGAATTCCCCGCCCTCAAACTCAAGCGCGTCCCAATTCATTTTCAAAAGATCGACAAAATTCAACCCCATCGCGAGTATCTTTTTCCCCTCATCGCTATCCGTAGAAACAAATTCCGCGTTCCGTCCCCACGCGGTCGTACTCCGGGCTTTTCTTTCAAACTCACCGTATCCCGCTCCGATATCCGCAATCTTCGGGATTGCAGAGCCGGTCGCTTCCAATACGCCGGAATAAAATTCCGTAAACGCGTCTTCCCGCTCCGCTCTCGGCTCCCGGATCCATTTCAGAGCGCTTGTAATCACAAATCGCTTCATTTTATCTTCCGTTTCGGGAAGCATTGCTTCCAGTTCTTCAACGAAATCACGTCCGACCAAATTGACGATAGCAATAAACGCTTTCAGCATTATTTCCCCGCCCGTTTTTTCCGCTAAAATGCGGGACAAAAGACCTTTAATCCCCTGCGGATCTTTCAAAACCTCTCGCGACCCGATTCGCGCGATGGAATCCATGGCGGTTTGCTGAAACATCCAGACATCCGTACCGGTAACCAATCCTTCAAGGCCTTCAAACGAAGCGGCCGAACCGCAAAAACCCAATGCCTTTACGAAAATCTGAATTTCATCGTAGAATTTCATATCCTCCTGCCGCATATTCTCAAGAGCCCGAAGCAAGGCCTTTTCCAAATCGGAATTCACGCCATTCGCCCGCGCAAAACTCAAAACAACCTCCGCAAAACTTTCCCGCTCCCGAGGATGCTCGATTGCGGTGATTGCTTCTGCTCTCCGTATCAATTCGTCGGGTTCCATCCCCAGTGAAGCGCCGCGCGGCGGAGTACGCCGTGCCGGAGAAATCTCTTCGGCGGGAATGCCTTTTCTCGCCCGTCCGCGGGCGGGAGCGATTCTGATATGCGCATCCAGGCGATAAGCGGGTATTGTTGTTTTCTCTCCGCCGATCTCGATCTCCGCGCCGTCCAAACCCGCGATGCGGGCATCGCGGTCCATTTTGAAGAAAACCCTCACAAACCCGTCCGTCTTGGGAGTCTTCCCGTTCAGCCAAAGCCCAAACCGCTGAAAGAGGGATTTCTTCGTCAGAGCGTACTCGAGACAGCCCAAGGGAGGTTCATTCGCCCCTCGCGAAGGACGCGCTTCCTCAAATTTCAGATTCACCCCCAGAACGCTGAATTTCCCGGAAACTCCACGCGGCCAGAAAGGACGGAATAATTTCAGGACGGAAATTTTCCCCGGCCGGCCGAATAAATTACGCCTGACTTCGGAAACCCGCTTCGACACTTCCCGGAATACCTGATCCGCTTCTTCGGGCCTTATTCGGGTGGCCAATCCATGGACAAATATTGCGTAAGCAAGAATAAATTCCGACGTCAGAATGTCCCGTTCAAAATCCTTTCCTTCCGTCAGGTCCAGATGCCCGACAAGGTATCGCATTTCCCGGTCCATTATCTGTTCCTGCCTCTTCTCCGGGGACCCTCTCATGGCGCGGGCGATTTCTTCGGCACGGCGCCTGAAATTAAACTGATAAAAGCCGATCCGGTTGAGCGCGAAAAGTTTCCATGCGAAATAGAACCCGCCGAAGATCGCGAAAAGATCCGCGAAATCGAATACGCCCATGTAATTCGGCCCGAACAGCTGGAAAAATTCCGCGCGAAGGCCCCAATTCCACAACGGATAAAGCACGATGAGCCATGTCAACGGCATCGCGACCCTCTCCCTCCAGCGTTCGGGAAGAATCCTGATCCGCGTCAGCAATTCGGTAAATACGCCGATCATGCTTCCGATCCCGAGAACCGCCACCGCCATCAAGAGCCAGTCATTGATGTATCCTCCCATATGCCATGCCTTGACGGCGGGGATCAGTCTCAGGGCCCCGAATGTCCCCAACGCAAAGAGAATTCTGTTCCCGAAAGGAAAGCGGTTCAGCCATTCCCGCTTCTGCTCCTTCCGGAAAGAAGCCCTGAAGAAAAATCTCGGGAACGCGTTGATTGCAAGCGCAAGCAGTCCGATCACCCCTGATGTGATCAAAGGTTCCGGTGTTTTCAAAGTCGTAAACGCACGCGCAAGATGTTCGTGGAACTGAATCAGCATCTGCTCGTTATTCATCTGCACATACGCGTAAATCAACGACGAAAGGGTCGTCCCGAGTATTGCCTTGGCGGCAAACGGAAGCCTCGCGAGAAAAGCGGCAAACGCCCATAAAAGCGAAAAACCCAGATAGAGGAAACTAAATAAATTGGTGATCCCTTCCCTCAGAAACCGGCTTCGGATTTTTTTCGAAAGCCCCATTTCAAACACTTCGTGGCAAACGACAAATCCCAGTATTAAATCGTTGGACCGAAGGACATTGGGCCGTATCCAGAAAGTTCCTTCCCGGTCAAAGCCGCACAGATATTTCGCGTGAACGGTTTCGCTCACCTGAACGTACGGAGGGACCGTCACTCCGAAATCTCTTAAGCGGTTCTGAAACCTTTCGATCAGCGGTAATTCCCTGCCCCGGGTGTTTTTGGCCGGCACAAATACGCCGGAGCGGATGAGGAGATAAAAAAGATTTGTCAAAATACTGAGCGAAGCCGCCGCAAAGGCGGACCACATCAGATATTTAGCCGGAAGGACCAAAGCGCTCGCCCCCAAAACGGCGGGCAGCCAGACGATTCCGCTCAAGATCATGAGAAGGATCGCCGTCCGGAAAGCGGGATGCGTCAGCGCGATCTTCAGCGAGGGCGCTTTCATTTGCACCGGAGGACCGCGAACTTCAGGTATCTTTCCCAAAGACGCCGCCATCACTCCTTCCGGGGCGCGGACAATCATCGCGCCGGCATCGTGATGCAAAGGATTCGCAACCGGACCCAGCCGGGCCATCAGTGTTTCCACCGAAAAAGCCGGCCCCTTCATTCGAAAGTCCGTCATAACGGCATAGCGGGTATCGGCCCCCTGAATCTGCCTCAACCGGTCCTGCAGGAAAACGAGTTGCTTCGGGAGGCGGTACTTCGCCCGGATCCTCACGGCGGCATCATTCAATTCCTTCTTCAAAACCGCCGGATCTTTCGCGGCACACGCTTCCAGAAATTTCCGCAATTGCGGGAGCTGAATATCGGGATTGATCCCGCGATACAGATTGATTCGGCCGCCGGAGAGTTCTTCGAAAATAATCGCCAGCGTGATGTAAGTCGCGCTATTGACCACCGGATTCTGAAAAAAGTCAAACATCTGGACCAAAGCCGCCTGAGGATAAGCCCCCGAAAGATCCACCAGCCGGCTGTCCAATTCGTCCTCAATTTGAATGGCCGCCTCCGCCGTCTCCTCCGGATCGGGCGCTTGCCCGAATTGCGCGATAATTTCTTTTATTTTCCCGCGCATTTTCAGGGTATCGAAAGCCTTTTCGTCATTAAACGCGTGCTCTCCCTCATGCCGGATAACGGAATTTCTCATCGCTTCGATCACCCCCTGCCGGGACAACCCTCCGAAAGCCTTCCGGATCATATCAGCCGCCGCTCCGCGCATCGCCGCCACATTCGGTCCCGCCCATTTGTCCCAAAGCGGAATCGACCGGGAATCTTTCCCCGAGACAGCGGGCATCACGACCGAATCGACAAATCCCGCGATTTCGCTTTCCACGATTAAAATTTTATTCAGCGAAGGATCGAAAAAGCCAAACACATTGATTTTTCTTCCGCCTTCGGGCTCAACGATCAAAACCTCAATCTGTTGATTTTTATCCGACGAATAAAAAGTCTGCTTCCCCAGAATTTTAAACCGCACGCCCTTTACTTCGATAAATCCCTGCCCCATATCCTGAGCGGCGGTCCCCTGCTCTTTCCGGATTGATGCCGCAATCTTCCTCAGGACGTCGGAACCTTTAACCGTCGCTCCCCCCTCCAGTTTTCCTCTTAATTCGGCCAAAACCCGATTGTGATGTTTGACGTATATTTTCGAGGCCGCCACCGCGTCGGATTCGGGCATCCCCGCGATTCGAATCCAATATTCCGCTGAGTTGAGTCCCGCAACCCCCTGAATGCTTCCCGCATCCATGGCCTTCGCCAATTCGTCAAGATGCGCCGCAACTTTTCCGGGCACAATCGCCGCCGGAACCGCGGGAGGTTCGATCTCCTTCGGTTCAACCGCCGCAGGAGGAGCAGCCGGTTCGGCCGGACGGGCCGGAGCCGGAGCGGAAGGCTTCCCGCATCCCGCCAGCCCCGCAAGTGACAGCGCCCCTAAAATTCCTCCGAAAACACCGCCCTTCACAATAGTTCTCCGCCGTATGGGCCGTTCGCCGAGCGCATCCATTGCATCCGCAATTCTCTCGAAAATATTCCGGTCATCGCCGAGAGAATGTCCGGCAAGAGAAGCTTCGATATTGGCCCGGATCAAAGACACGAACCGTTCTACGTTGTTCGCCGCAAGGAAAGGCGTTTCTTCCATTGAAAGCGGATCATAACGGTAATCCGGCAACCCGCGTCTTTGCAGCGCAATATTCATCAAAACGGTAGAAGTCCGCTTGTTCCCGTCAACAAACGGGTGAAGATTAAACAATTCGTAAGCCGCGCGGGCCGCTACTTCAATCGGATCTTCGTTCTCCCGCACGGGATCATTAAACCAATCGAGAATTTCCGCCAGCCGGCGGGTCAATTCGTCCGGCTCAATCGCGGGAAACTGCTTTGCGATGAAACCCAAGTCGTCCCGGACATAAGCCGCCGATCTCCGCAATATTCCCCCGTTCAGGCTTCCCTCACCGCAGGCCAATTCATTCACCCGGCGAAGCTGCTCGACCGTAACCGGTCCGTTTGATTCCGCAAGTCTCGCCGCATATTTCCGCAATGTTTGCTCATCGCCGAGAGACGCGGCGGAAACCGGAAGCGCGCGGACGGCTTCCGTCAAATCCTCAAATTGCCTTCCCGCTTCATCGACAAATTTAGTAATCAGCCCGCGTTCCCCTTCCGGGAAATAAATTTCATGGATTTTGCTCCCGTCCGCGCGTTCCGCAACCGGATACGGGGACCGCAGAAGATTTTTCTGCAGGATTTCCAATGCCTGATTTCTCAGGCCGACGGAGACCTCGTCGCCGTGCCGCTCCAAAAACCCTTCCGCGCTTTCGGATCCGGCAATCGCTATTACTTCAAGGGGGGCCGCGCGGATATGATATTCACGGCTGTCCGCGATGATTTCCACCCCCTGACTTCTCAGCATTTCAACATTCGCCGGTCTGCCGTCAATCACACTCTGGGGAATATAGGAAATAAGCCTCCCGTCCGGCCCATGCCAGACATAATTCAAATAACCGAGGCCCTCCCAATCCCGTAAAGACCGGATCTCCGATATGGAATGCGCCGAAGCTTCGCGCCATCCGAAAGTAAAGTACGTCCCAAACCCGCTGAGTCGCGAAAGCTCCTGGAAATCCCCGACCGGCAACAAATCTTCTCCTTCGCGGGATTGCGTCATCGACAGTTTATGCCCGATTTCATGGATCAAAGCCGTAATCACATCCCGCAATTGCTCCCCGGAAGGATATCCGATCATCGTCAGCCGGATTCCCCCTTGCCCCCGCCCCGGGGTATAATGAGCAATCGCCAATTGGGGGGTTACTTTCCCCCGATACTCCTCGGGGATGGGCTTGAAACTGATCTCGATCTCGACCGCTCCGGGCAGTTTCCAAAGCAATGTCTTAGGCAGGCCGGCAATCCCGCTCATCAAATATTTCATCGCCTCGGAACGGATCCTCGCAAGCGCCTCCTCGTCCACTTCGCCTTCTTCCATATAGGCATCCGGGTATTTCAGGTGGATATTGGCCCTTGATGCCGCCGCAAAAAAATCTCCGGCATACAAATCCGGTTTATGCCATATCCCTTCCCGGCTCAACGACCGGCACGCGTCGGCGACAGCCTCCAGCTCAAGGGGAAGAAATTTCCCGTCATCGCACAAAGCGGGAATGTCATTGAGATGCTCGATCGCCCCCGCCTCCCGAAGCTTGTTGAGGGCGTCCAGCACCAGCCTTTGGATTATCGCCCGGCCGGCAAACCGGTCGCTCCGAAGAATCTTGTCCCGGATACGAACATCCAACCGGCTCAACCATAACCACTGCTCATCGGAAAAATCATCCGGTGATAAGCGGTCGAAATGAGCCAGGACATAATCGGCGGCAAACAGCAGACGTTCGCGCAAATCCCGGATTGCTTTTTCATATTTTTCCCGAACCGCGGCGCTGGGAATCCGCAAAGAAATTTCGGCCGCCATTCCTTCAAAAACACCCTCCAGCCCCTTAAATCGGTACTGGCCGTTGATCTGAACGATCTGATTCAGAGAATCAAAAAACAAACGCCAGTCCTGCCTCTTTATTTCGGCGGGAGGAGCAAAAAGAGCCGACGGATCTTCATGCATGATGAACGTCATGACCTGCCGTTCTTCCCCCGTGAGTTTGCCGAAAAGCCGGTCCAAATCATGCGTCGGCGTTTTCACCCCCAATTCCGGCTCCGCGCGGACTTCACTCTCCAATCTCCGCAGCGTGCCGCCGGTCAATGCGCTTTCCAACTCGAAATTGAGGTCGGACTCTTCCCGCTCGATGCCCTTCAGAATCGCCCGTGCAATCAGCTCCGCCAATATTTGATCGCTCTTCTCCGACGCCAGAATTTTCCCCCAGAGTTTCTCATCAATCATAATCTCCTTTTCGTGCAGCCCCAAGAGTGTCCTGCTCAGCCGCTTGAAAACCCCTCCGTCGATAAAAACAGAATACCACTCCCATCTTTCTTTGATCTCCCGCAATTGCGCGACAAAAGCGGGATCGTCCGAGCGCCCAATCAGCCCGTCAATAATTCCAAATGCGATTTCTCTCGCCCGGATAAAAAGCGGCGCGTATTGCTCAAGGGCAGCCGTATTGTGGGGAGAGACAGCCGCTAACGCAGGCGCCGCCGTACCCCCGGATTGCTCCAATTCCTTCCCCAGCGCAAGATATTCCTCGGCGTAAGGCTGAAAAGCATCCAATGCTTCCTGCGTCAGACTTCCTTTTCCCTCGACCATTGCAAACATTTTGCTCTCGATTTCCCTTTGCCGGCCCTGAATCGTCCGGATTCTTTTGTTTCGTTCCAGGTCCTCGTAATTCTCCCAGTCCCAAAGTGCCTGCCCTCCCCCGTATTGAAGCGTACTGTCAAAAACCTCGAATTGAGAATTATCGGAGACCAGAATCTGCCCGCTTAAAAACACTTCGGGCGTCACGGTTTCATATTCTCCGTCCGGCAGAATTCTGAAGTAATGCGACATGTCCCCGATGCGTAATTCCAGATACCATCCGTCCCCGTCCGTTAAAAAGAAGTCCCTGACAAGCCCGGGATTGCCTTCTTTAACCGAGGCCAGGACGCTGCGATTGATCCGCCGGTAATCTTGCCCCGCCCGTTCCGCGTACAACTGAGCGACTTGGCGGGCAATCGACCGGGCCTTCTCCTCCGCCGCATTGACGCCCCCTCCGAGAGACGCGGCGGTTTCTCCCCGAAGCCCTCTCGTACCGAAAGGCATTTTCACCCCGCGCGAAATCCCTGCCGCAAGATAACCGTCCGCAAAAAG
>JAKQXH010000101.1 GCA_029561555.1 Candidatus Omnitrophota bacterium | reverse complement strand
CATAGACATCCCCGGTAAAGCGTACGGCTGTCAACATCCTGCAGAAATCCAGATAGTTATCTTCAGGTAGGAATTTTCTGAAAAAAGATTTGTTTTGTGTTCCAAATCCCGAGATCATCTCCAGCATTTCTTTCACTTTTATCCCCGCAGCCGTTCCCCCCTGGACTGGCTGAATTATCTCCAGGCCTGGATGATCGTGGGGATCGGATCGCTTCCGGCCCAGGACCTTTTTCAGCGGATGATGGCGGCCAAGACCCCTTCGATCGCCCGGTGGGCGTCGGTTTCCGCCGGTTTCTTTTATGTCCTGATCGGGATGATTCCCGTCCTGATCGGAATTTTAGGGAGGCTTTCCATGCCGGAAAGCACGGGGGAATCCATTTTAGTGGATATCTCGCTCCGGTATCTGCCGGGCCCGCTCATCGCGCTCATGATCGGCGCGCTTTTGGCCGCGATCATGAGTTCGGCGGACAGCGCGCTATTGGCGCCGTCGAGCATTATCGGCCACAACATGGTGCCTTATTTGTTTCCGAACGTCGGCGAGAAATTAAAATTGGGGATTTGCAAATGGAGCGTCCCCGTGATCGGGCTGATTTCGCTGGGGATGGCACTTTATTTTAAAAACGTTTACCGCCTGTGCCAGGAGGCCTGGGGCGTTCTCCTGGTGGGCGTCGCGGCGCCGATGATCGCGGGGGTGTATTGGAAACGGGCCGATACGCGCGGCGCGCTTTGGGGCGCGGGCGCCGGAATTCTATCCTGGATTGCCGCGAGGAGCTTCCTGCCGGCCGATTATCCGCATAATCTGATCGGATTCACGGTCTCCTGCGCGGCGCTTTTTATCGTCAGCCGGTTGGGCGGGAAAAAGGCCCGGTAAGGGGAAGGGGGGCGAAAGTCTTTGCCGCCGCTTTTTAAAATTGTATTTTTCCGGGAAAAGTGCTAAATTTAAACCTCATTTTTGACGTAAAAAACGCATGCATTTAGTTTTGGCGTTATCAACCGAAGATATGAAACAATCAAAACGAGAGTGATCCGATGAAATACCATCGCCGCATAAAGATGTTTTTTATGAATCACAAGGGAAAGATCCTTGTGTCCGTGGGAGTCGTCCTGCTTTTAATCCTCTCTATTTGGGGAATGATGTCGCTTGAATCCTTCTACCGGAATATCACTTTGGCGCAGCTTCCGGTCTCCATCCTGCTGGGAATGGTACACGCCCTCGTCTTCGTTTATATGTATCAGGTGGTATTGCGCGGCGGGTTGTCCAAAACGGACAAGAAGACCATCAAGGGGAAAGAGGTCAACGTCCGTTTTTCGGACGTCGTCGGGATCGACGAGGCCAAGGAAGAGGCGTGGGAAGTCGTGCAGTTGATCAAGGACCATACCCGGCTGAAGCGGATCGGGGGGAAAATCCTCCGCGGGATCCTGATGATCGGACCTCCGGGGTGCGGAAAAACCTATCTTGCCAAGGCGATCGCGACGGAGGCGAAACTGCCCTTCATTTCCATGGCGGCGAGCGAATTCAACGAGATTTTCGTCGGAGTCGGGTCTTCCCGTGTGCGGCAGCTGTTCAAAAAGGCCCGCAGCCTGGCGTACGGTTTCGGCGGGTGCATTATTTTCATCGACGAGTTGGACGCGATGGGGCATAAAAGAACTTTTAATCAATTCGGCGGGCAGGAAACGAATACCACGCAGAACCAGCTCTTGGTCGAGATGGACGGATTGGGGGCCAGCACGGAAAACGTGATCGTGATCGGGGCGACGAACGCTCCGGAAGAAGTGCTGGACGAAGCGCTCCTCAGGCCGGGCCGGTTTGACCGCAAGGTGTATATCAAAAAACCCAGCCTGGACGGACGGGAAAAACTTTTTCAGTACTATCTCGGGAAAGTCAAACACGAAACCGCGATCGATCCGGCGAGGCTTGCCCGGAAGGCGATCGACAAGTCACCGGCTGAAATCGAAAACGTGGTGAAAGAGTCGGCCTTGATCGCGACCCGGAACGGCCGGGAGGCGGTTTCGCTTTCGGATCTGACGGAGGCGTTTGAGCGGATCGAGCTCGGGGTGAAGCAGAAGCTTTCGATCAACCAGCGCGAACGGGAGATGACGGCCTATCATGAAGCGGGCCATTTGATCGCGACGTATCTAATGCATCCGCGCGACGACGTTTTCAAGGCTTCGATCGTGCCGAGAAAATCTTCCCTGGGAGTCGTGCATCCGACCCCGAGAGAGGAATGGCACGGCGAGGACCGG
>JAKQXH010000077.1 GCA_029561555.1 Candidatus Omnitrophota bacterium | reverse complement strand
CAGAATACCGGAGGGATCGTCAAAACAGTGACGACGGACCTCATCTTTTCAGGCTATCCCGCCATCGATGAAATTGTTTTTGTCACGGACGGAGCAGGTACTTCCACCCTGGATATGAAGATTTACGGTTTCGCAGGTTTCTAGTCTCCGCAGCGTTCTACACGCCGCTGAAGTCCACTGAGTGCAAGTCCGTGGAAGTCTTTGCTTCTGTGTGCCCCCATCTCGTTTTTTGTGCGGGATGCGACGTGGGTCATGTGTGGACCCAAAGCGCTTCAAGAAGATGCGATGAGGTGAGAATAAAAGAATGTCCAAATGCGCTAAAACTAAACCTGACGGAGAAGAGTCCAAGCCGAAGAAGCTACGTTGTCTGTTGCGCACTTTTGGGTGTCAGATGAATGTTTACGATTCGCAGGTGGCGGCGGGCCTTCTGGAGCGTGAGGGATTTGAAGTGCTCCAGGATTCCGCTGAAGCGGAGCCGGATCCGGCGGGCTGTCTTTCGGGCGGAGCGGATATTGTGATTATGAACACCTGTTCGGTGCGGGACCACGCGGAGCAGAGGGTCTGGGGACGGCTTGGCCGGTTGGGGAAGGAAAAAAAGGAGAGGCCGGAACTGATCGTCGCCTTGATGGGCTGTATGGTGGAGGAGCATCGCGAAAAACTTTTCAAGAGGTTCCCGTATCTGGACCTTATTCTCGGAACGCGGAATATCAGTGAATTGCCGGCTTTGGTCCGGCGGATTCAGGCCACTCGCGAACGTGTTTCAAGGATCAGTCGGGACGGGATCTCGATCGAGTACAGCGAATTTACGAAACGCGACTCGCCTTATCACGCCTGGCTTCCGATTATGACCGGTTGTGACAAGGAATGTACTTTTTGCATTGTCCCGAAAACGCGGGGGCGTGAGGTTTCAATGCCCGCGGAAGACGTGATCCGGGAGGCGAAGCGGCTTGTGGCGGACGGCGTGAAGTGGATCACACTGCTCGGACAGAATGTGAATTCGTATGGCGCGAAGGAACGCGGTGTCGCGGGAACAGATCCCGGAGATGTTTCGCTTCGTACGCCGGACGCCGTACCCCTTGCCGGGGCTCAAAATGTTTCTTTTCCTCAATTGCTGGAACTGCTTTGCGCGATTGATGGTCTTGAGCGTTTGTCGTTTACGACGTCGCATCCCGGTGACGCGACGGAGGAACTCTTCCAGGTGATCGCGAAGAACCCGAAGATTAGCCGCCGGTTCCACCTGCCGCTTCAGTCAGGTTCGGACAAGATTTTGCGCAGGATGAAACGGTTGCATACGTTTGCCGATTACAAGGCCAGGGTGGACCGGCTTCGGGAACTGGTTCCCGGAATTTCTGTCACGACGGATATTATCGTGGGGTTTCCCGGAGAAACGGAAGAGGATTATCTCGCGACGAAACGGGCGATTGAGGAGATACGGTTTGATTCAGCCTTCATTTACAAGTATTCAGTCCGGCCCGGCACTCCGGCGGAACGGCTGACGGACGATGTGCCTTTCGAGACCAAGTCCCGGCGAAATAATGAACTGCTGGCGATCCAGCGGAGCGTGACGAAGGCCAAAAACCTCGAACGGGTCGGCCGGGAGGTGAGCGGGTTTGTGGAGGCGCGGGCTCCGAAGGGAGAACAAAGTTTTGTGGCGCGAACGGATTTTGACGGCCGCGTCATTTTTGCGTGTGAGAAAGATTTGATCGGGGAGTTCGTGCGCTTGACGCTCGATTCCGTAAGTCACGAAACGTTTCACGGGACCCTTGTTCCCCGAGGGGACGCCTGAAGGTTTTATTCGGGGTTACCGGCGGCGGGACTGCAAAAGCCGGCTGAGTGAGATAATCGCGAATCCTTTTTTCTCAAGCCGCGGAATTTCGCGAAACAGAACGTCCAGTGTGTTTTTCCGGTAATGTCCGATCGCGATGGCGTATCCCTGTTTTTTTGCCACGGCTTCCGTCTCCCGGATCTGGCCGCGAATCGCCTCGGGGGAGTCGACATTGTCCAGAAAAACACCCCGCTGAAGAAACGGAATTCCGATCTGTCTCGCGACGGACGGGACGACGGAATCTTTCGTCGTGTAGCTGTCCAGAAAGAAAAGCCCCCGGCGATGGAGTTCTTCCAGGATGAGGGTCATCATCTCGCGGTCCGCCGTCCCTCTTGATCCCATGTGATTGTTAACTCCGACGATTCCCGGGACGGAAGCGATGTCGCGCGACAGCATGTCGAGAGCCTGTTCCCGGGGCATGGTGCTGACGATCAGGCCGCGTCCCGGGATCATGTCCTGGGTCGTGTCCAGCGGAAGATGGAGAATGGCTTCCGCGTTTTTTCGCGTGGCGAGTTCGCTAAAAAACCGGGAATAGGGAAGCAGGGGAAGAATGGCATAAGTGACTTTGTTTCCCAGGCGTTCCATTTCTC
>JAKQXH010000056.1 GCA_029561555.1 Candidatus Omnitrophota bacterium | reverse complement strand
CGCAGTGGGAAGACGCACTGAAGTCCCGCGACTATTTTATCGGATTGCTCGTGGATGACGAAGGAATGATCCGGGGTTTCTTCCGCGCTCAGAATCCGAACGAGAGGGAATGCTATCTCTATGATTTGGCCGTTGATCCTTCGGTGCAGAAACGGGGCAGAGGTTCTGTTCTGATGGATGCTTTTATGGGAGAACTGTCGAAGCGAAAGGTGAAAGTCGCTTTTTGGACGGCAGAAGATCCGTCATTTGGTTTCTACTGCCGATATCTTGCGGCCCGCATGGACTATACCGCAAATGGAGAGGGCCGCTTTGATGCTTTTATCGACACAAGAGAAAGGCTAACAGAGTCCCAAATCTCCCAGCAACAGGCCTACGCGGCTGATTTTGACCGCTACACGCGGAGAGTCTCGGAAGTTTTGGATGCACTGGAACCGGGGGAATATCAGTGCGTCCACCCGGAGAGATTGGGAACTCCTAAGCATATTACCGTTTCGCCGGAACGAATTTTCGGCATTCAAGAAAATCCGCGTAGCCCTGCGGAAGCCAGGGAACTTGTTTATCGGTTGCTTGCCTATGACGGCTATGAATTGTTCAAAGAATCGTCCGGAGAAAAGATCACTCACGCTTTTAATTACAACAAGCAAAGGGTGACGGATGAAGGGTCTTCGCTTGGAAGAGAGGGCGGTTGGTCCCTGAGCGGGCTATGGAACCAAGTCGCGGGAAGATGGCATTTGCCGGGGATTCGCGGTTCGCAAGACGAGTCAATAAAACCTCTCCCTGAGGAAATCTTGGGACGCACATCTATTTTGGGTAGTCGTAATGGGTTCGGAAGGGTCTTTTTGGGAAGCGCTTTTACGAAGGCTTTGTCCGATTGGGCACAATCACCGCAGAATTGGCGGGAAAGAGAAAGAAGGGAGAAACAAAAAGATCGGATTCTCGAAGGATTGGCGGAGGATATCGCGCGTCTGGAGCGAAAGGCATTTTTGCCGTCTGAAACCATGACGGACGAGGAAATTGTCAGCGAGTGGAGACGGGAGCTAGAAGATGCAAAGTCCGAAATCCTCCTCCTGGTGGATTCCGCCGGGATTTTACAGGGGATTCTCAAAACCGTTCTGAAACCCGGGGAAGGAGAGGCGCATCTCGAGACGATTGTCGTGAACCGAAGCGATGGGGTCAGGGGCCGCGGCAGTTTTCTGATGGACACCTGTTTGACGGGACTCATCGACCGGGGCTTTATGAAATGGACTTGGATTTCAGCCGTCCCGGCCCGTCATTTTTATCAGCATTATCTTGCGGGGCGCATGGATTATGAAGTGGGCATGATAAATACCTTCACGGCTTATCCGGAAACGTCGGGCCGGTTGACGGAGGAGCAAGTGGAGAGGCAGAGACAGTATTCGCAAAATTATGATGCCTATGCGGCGAGGATTTCAACGGCGCTGGATGCGCTTCCCGCCGGACGCTATATTTGCGGGATTGGAAAGAATGGGACCGAATTTGTGATCGGGGAAGACGGCCGGTGGTTTCGGTACTGGGAACTGCAGCGGAAAAGAAAAGAGCTTCCCCCCCATCAGCAGGAATTGAAGGACAGAATATTCGGGGAACTAGTCGGTTGGGGGTTGGGGCTTATGAAGGCGGAAACCGGCGAAACGGTTATCCGGCCGAATCCTTATTGGGAGAAAGAGAGAGTTGAGAAAGGCGCTTCACTTGGGATTTCGGAGGATAGGCCTTTTTTCAGGTTTTCGGAACATTTTCTGAGCAAACTGAAGATTTTCGGAGAAGATCCGGGCGTTACGAAAGTGGTGGATGCCCGCGAAGTCCTGGGGCATCTAGAATCCGATGAAGACCGGCTCGCTTGTCTGAGGGAACTCATACGGATCGGTCGATCGGTGTTTGAAGGGGATTTTAAGAGAAATCCGGAGAACAGGGATCTGTTTCTGAGGGAATGGCTCGGGAAAGTCCTGGATCGGGCCAGCGAAACTTTTCTTGCGGTGGATTCTGAAGGCAGAATACGGGGTTTTGTCCATGCGGAGAAAGATATTTTTGACGGCGATGCGTCTGATTTGACTTCCGGCGAAGAAAAGGGCGGCGACATTTATTACTGTCACTGGATTGCTTCCGATCCCGGCGATGGCGTTAAAGGTCGCGGAAGTCTTTTGATGGATACCTGTCTCCGGGCGATAGCCGATAAAGGCGGGCGGATCGCTTATTGGATTGCGGTCGGGGATTCTCCCGGTTTTTATTTGAAGTATTTAGCGACCCGGGCGGATTATGAAACCGGACGGATGGGTGTTTTTATCGCGTATCTTGACAGTCTGGGGCGTCTGTCTCCCGCCGAAATCGAACGCCAGCAGGAGTTTCTGGCTCGGTTTGAGCGGCATGAAAGCGCAGTCCGGGCTGCTTTGGAACAATTGCCGGCGGGCCGGTATGAATGCAGGGCCGAGCATCCGTACATGTTGATTCGATTCACCGTTGGAGCGGACAGGAAATGGGACTTTACGGATGCGGAAATCCCCGAAGGAGGGGCTTTTGATAGCGTGACAATCAAACCGTCTTTCCGGGCGAGGGTTGAACGATCATTGATTTACAGCGGGGGCAATTTGATCGATACGTCGAATGGGGAAGCCGTTATCCCTTCTTTCCTTCTCGCGAAACGCCGGGTCCAGGAGGGGAAGCGATCCGATTCTTCAAGAGTTTTTGGGGAGGAGGAAGCTCTTTTTACGGATTCATTTCCTGTCTTACCCGGAAGACTTTCCTATGATGATTTTTCTCCGGTTGATCGGTTAGGGGAAGCGGAAGGAGAGGGAATGCCCGGCACATCCGGGACTTTACCCGAGTCCGGAGCTTCATTGGGAAGTGAAAGACGGCCGCCGGTACCCGATATTCCATGGAAACTTTTAGACGGACAGGAGATCCGTGATAAGAAGGGCCGGACGTATCGCCTGAGGGTTGATTCGAGTCAACCCAATGGGATGGTGTATATAGCGGCGGATTTCAGTGAAACGGTTGATCCGGATTGGAAAGATAAATGGGAAATAGCCGGAGCCCGGGAAATCGTGAACGAAAAGACAGTTGCCTTTCTGGGATTTCAGAAGCAGGGCGGAGACTATTCGCTTTTCGGAATCGAAACCATTCGAAATCGCAAATTCCGGCGGAAGGGAATTTATGAGGCTCTGATGCGAAAAGTATCCGATTTGATTCCCCGGGGCATGAAAATTATTGTTTCCAATATTCAAGAAGACCGGACCCGGGATTTTCTGGAGACAACTATTTTGACGGGAGATCATAGCCCCGAGGAATACGTAAAATTCCTGCAAACGGTTTTGGGGAGAGGCTTTGACTCCGAACAGTTTGAAGTGATTTCCATTTATAAAGACGATGAAGTGATCGATGCAATTCTTCGGAAGCGACTGTCCGCCGACGGAGCTTCGCTGGGGCGGGACGGCTCGCCGAAAAAAGAGTCGAAGGAGTTGCCGGTCGAATTGCTCGGCAAAATCCCGGCCGTTTGGAAGGATGAGGAAGCCGGAAGCGTTTTTAATCAGGAAGATCTCAGGACCTTGCTGGATGAAACGCAGCGGGAGTTTTTGGAGGCCGAAATGATCCGGATTAAAGCGCAGAGGCGGTATCGGAAAGAAGCCGATCGGATCAAAGAGGGCGAGACGGAGTCTGAAGAAAAGGCGAATTCGAGGGTTTTTGTTCTGATTGATCCCAAGGGACGGGTCAGGGGATTTTTTGAGGCTCGGGAGCAAACGATTGAAAGCGAAAATCAATTGTTGCCCGTAAGAGTTTCGCAGCTATCAAAATTGTTTTGGGATGAAAGCGGTCCGGGAAAAGCGAGGGCGTTCGCTTTACTGGATGCGTATTTGCAGGTATTGCACAAGCAGGAGGATATCCGGATCGCCTGGTGGATGGTGGCCCGGCGGGAGGCCAATCTTTACCGGTATTATCTTTCGGATCGCGGTATTGCAGGAGAGGAGTTCCCGGACCCGTTTTCAGCTTCCGTTTTTTTCACCGTGTTGCCGGGTTGGGAGGGGAGGAAAGATTTTAAATTGGCGACGGAGGCTCCGGCGGAAGTCAGGCCGATTTTCTGGAAAGGATTAAACGGAGAAGAAATCTCCGACAAGACCGGAAGGAAATACCGCCTGAGAGCCGGGCGGCTGAATTCCGGGGAGATTTATATTGCCGCGGATTGCGAACAGCTGGCCCTTGTGGAAGATGAAGCGTTTTGGGAATTTCCGGAACATGCCCGGAGGATTGCCATTAAAGGGGCGACGGTTTCTTACGCCGTGTTTAAAATTTCGGGGGGAGAAATCCGGTTTCGCGTTTTTGAAACGCTAAATTCTCCGGCATTCAGAAATCAGGGGGTTCAAAAGGCTTTGATCCGGCGTTTGACGGATTTAATCCCGGGAGGCACGCATGTGGTGATCCCGAACATTATTCATCCCGAGACACTTGATGTGCTGCTGGCCATCGATGAAGGATCGAAGGAGAAAGACGCTTTTTGGAATACGCCGATCGGCCGGACGTTTGACCCGGCCTTCTATGAAATAGAGGAATTGATCGTAAACGAAGTCCACCTCCGGAAGCGATCCGCGCCATTTCCTTTGCGGGGGGCTTCGCTGGGGGAGACCTCGCTTCGTATTCCGGGATTTGAAGAGCTAGTGGGCAAACTGACGGTATTGGGAGAAAATCCGGCACA
Source organism: Candidatus Omnitrophota bacterium (assembly GCA_029561555.1). Taxonomy (GTDB): domain Bacteria; phylum Omnitrophota; class Omnitrophia; order Omnitrophales; family Omnitrophaceae; genus JAKQXH01. The sequence goes on along the minus strand of JAKQXH010000056.1, from coordinate 10,364 downwards.
TCCGGAATTGGGGAAGGTGTATGGCGGAAAGGATCTTCTTCAGCGGTTCACTCGAGCGGCGGATCAGGAATCTCTTGCGGTTGCGATTGCCATAGTGGAAAGAAATGCGTTTAGTTCTATGGGAATGAAGAACCTCGAGGATGCCGCCTTCTCCTGGCTGAAATTGCTGAGAGAGGAAAATAATGAGGTTTTGCTTCTGATTTCACCTCAAGGGGAACTCCGTGGAGCTACCTGGTCGGCGGATAGAGGGAATTATTCGCGTCTTTACATGATTGGAACTGATAGCCGTGATGGAAGGAAAGGCCGAGGGACATTGCTCATGGACGCTTATCTTCGGGGATTGATTGACCGTGGCATGAAGCGGGCGGAATGGCGTGCAGAGGAAGATTCAGTGGGTTTTTATTTGAAATACTTGCCTTCCCGCGCTCTATATGAGGTTGATAACAGCTATTGGTTTACGGTGAATCTGGATACGTTTGGGAAATTGACGAAGGAACAAATAATACGGCAGGAAGAATTTGCGAAGGCCTTTATGCGGGAAAAGACTCCGATAAGAAAGCGTGGGGGAAAGAAAATCTCCGGCGCGCGCGGCGGGGAGAGAATGGGAAAAGGCTCTTCATTGGGAGAGGACTTAACCCGGATTCCGGAGTTTGAGGCGGTATCGGAGGGGCTGGAGATCTTGGGCGAGGATATCTCACATTCTGAATTGGGGAAGGTTTTTAACGGGAATGAAGTGTTTGCAAAGCTGGGGGGCGAAGCGCAGCGAGAAGTGGCGCGTGCGGTTACCTCTCTGTTTTGGCGGGCTTTCGGATTTTCCGAAAAGCGGAGGTCCGAGATTACTCAGAACTGGTTCGAGGCATTGAACCGGAAGCGGTACGGCACTTATTTCTTAATTGATCCGGAGGGTTTTCTGCGCGGCGTACTGGCTGTTTTGAATGAAGGGGAAGGCCGGTTTTTACTGCACATGCTCGCGACGGACCGGGTTGAAACGGAAAAAGGCAGGGGAGTTTTGCTGATGGATTCCTGCGTCCGGGAGCTGATCGGCAGGGGAGGGAAAAGCATCCGGCTTAGATCTTTGAAAGACGCGAGGGGGTTTTATGTCCGCTACTTTTCCGACCGGATGGATTACGAATATGACGGAAAAGACAAATTTATCTGCTATTTGGATACTTTCGGGAAATTGACGGATGCCCAAATCAAGCGACAGAGGAAGTTTCGGGAGGCGTTTGAAGCGGGAAAAACCCGGGCGAAAAAACGCAGAGTGGCAGGAGAAAACTTGGTTCTCAAAGGGGAAGGGATCCGCGCGGCTTCACTGGGGGATGAGGCGGTTGTGCCGCGATTTGGTGAAATTTGTCCGGTGTTGAAAGTCCTTGGCGAGAATCCGGCAAACCCCGATTTTGGGAAAGTCTATGATGCGAAAGAAATTTTCTCGCTTTTGAGCGAGACGGAGAAGAGAGCTTTGGCGGAATCCATTGCGGTGGCGGAAGGCCGGGCTTTCAAGTATTCGGAACCGGTCAGCGGGAAGGTGGAACACTGGCTCGGTTTTCTGAGGGAATCCAGGAGCATGATTCATCTGCTGGTGGACGGAGAGGGGATTATTCGCGGATTTTCCCTGACTCAGAGGAAAGGGCTGCCTTGGCAGCATTCCCGCTATCTTGCCTTGCTGGGGGCGGACAATAGCGACGGGCGGCAGGGACGCGGGACTTTTTTGATGGATACGCTATTGAAGATTCTGATCGATGAGGGAGAAGCGAAAGTCTTGGAAGGGATTGCCCGGGTCGAATCGTTGGGCTTTTTTCTGCGTTATTTTGCGCCGCGAATCGACTATGACACTGAAAATACGATTTTTGGCGCGTACCTTGGAACTTTCGGGCAGTTGACGGAAGATCAGATCGCGAAGCAAAGGGATTACTCGGAAGAGATGAATCAGCGGCAGGAAGAAATCACGGCCGTTTTGGGCTCGCTTGGGCTCGGGGATTATATTTTGGAAATGCCGGCTGAAGCATTTCGAATGCGGGTTTTGAGCGAGGAAGAATGGGAGGTTGACGGACATCCGGAATGGCGAACCCGGCAGGTGAAGGAGAGAGCCCTCTACGACCTGGCATTTTCCGGGGCAATATTGAGGGTATCTGACGGAAAAGGGCTCATTCTCGCGGGGCCTTTCCCGAAGGCGGACAAATCAAGAGTTGCGGTTCGGAAACTTCAGCCTGAAGGCGAAGGGGGAGGATCTGCTGCTGCGGGAGAGGAAGAGGGCGAAGAGGAGCGGACATTCCGAAGAATCTTGCAGGAATCTTTACCGATGCTCGGCCATGAGATCAGAACTCCTTTGACGATGATCGACACCGGGATTTTATCTCTTATCCCCGTGCTTCGCGAACTCGATATGGGGGAGGAAAACAGGAGGCGCCTTGATGATTTTCTCCGGATTATGCAGTTGGAAAGGGTTGTGCGAGGTGTCGTCAACATGGCCGAAAAATTCGAGAGGTCGGATGGAATTGAAATCCAGCCGGAAGATTTTTCGAATCTGCGGGAAGGTTTGGAAGCTCTGCATGAGATGATCGGTTGGTTTTATGCGCTGATCACGGACATCAGGGAGAGTCAGTCCTCCGAGGAGGCGGTAGCGATTATCGAGTCCGTTGAGCATGGGATTACGGGTGTCCAGGTGGCCTGTAATAGTTTGTCCTCGATGGAAAAATTCATGAAGGCCGAGAATTTCAGGGGCAATCCCGGATCCGTAAATATTTCACAGTCGGTCCGGAGAATTGTCGATTATCTTTCGACGCGGTTGAGGGACGGTGTTGAGATTGATGCCGGAGAACCCGGGTTGGCCGTTCTCGCGGATGCCGATCACCTGGAGCGGATCTGGGACAATATGATCCGGAATGCCGTGGATGCCAATGCCCGGCGGATGCGATTTAAGATTTCGACGGCCGGGGAGGAAGTCGAAATCGAGATTTCGGATGATGGCAAAGGGATTCGGCCGAGGAAGGATTCCGGGTTGAATTGGATTTTTGAGAAAGGCCGAAGCGGAAAACGTTCGACGGGACTCGGGCTTTGGATTTCAAAAGAAATCGTGGAAGCCGCGGGCGGTAGAATATCCGTGGAAAGTGAGATCGGAAAGGGGGCCACATTCCGGGTCGTTTTGCCCAAAGCTTCCGCGGCGCTTCAGGCAGAGCCGGAAGCTTCGTCATTAGGGGCTCAAGGGGTTTCTCCCGGCGTTTATATTGCAAGCGCAATTCTTGATAATTGGCAGATCCGGCCGGATCCGTTGATGGTTGAAAAACTGATTCGGGAAGGAAGTCTTTCTGCTGAGGACATTCTGGAAGCTGGGCGCATGGCAGGGTTTTTACCTCCCCAAATGGAATTAACTTTTCGGGAATTGGACAGCGCGCTTCCCTATATTTACCGCTGGATTGAATACATGCTGAAAGAGTTTCCGGATCGAAAGTTTTTATTCGCGGGGCGTGATGCGGAGCTTCTTTATGATATCTGCCGGATGATCCTTGCCGGTCGTGGAGAAGCCGACCGTGCGATGCTTTTCCCGGGGAGTTGGTCGTTTTGGCTTTTGGACGTCAAAGAAATCGACCGGGAGCTCATGTCCGAATTTTTCGAGCAATACGGGCTGACCCGACAGGCCTTCGAGAGGGGAGACCGGTTTCTTTTAATCGACACGGGATTTCACGGGTCTGTCGGGGAGAATGCGCATAAGTATTTCGCGGAACTTTACGGACTTCCTGTCGAACAGATTCAGAGATCTTTCCCGGTCGGATTGGTCTCAAGCGGTGGGTATGAGGACCGCTATGGGACTCAACTCATGCGTTTTGACATGAAACCGCGGGAATTGAGCGGCCTGGCCCGGAAATTCCCTAAAGCGACGGCTGAAATGGAGGTGATCCGGTCTCCGGTCCGTTTTTCGAATTCGAGAATGCCTGAAGGGTATGGATTTGATTTCCTACTTGCCGTGTCGCTACAGCTTTTTCCGCATTTTCACGGCTATTACGATACGGTACGGGAATCCGGAGGACGATGGGTTCCGGTCCCCTCACGAAAAGCTGTGGTTCGGCAGAATGTCGATTTAAGCGACGGGCTGAATGATTCAATTGTGAATCCGGTGGCGGCGCTTTTGGTGCAGAGGAAATTGGTCGAATGGATGATGAACGGCAGGATTGCGGACCGGGGGCAAGCTTCTTCATTGGGTACGGAAAGAGCGGAGAAGGGGAAATATCCCGCCGGAGTCGTTTTCCTGAAGCAGTCTCTGGATGCTCTGGTCCACGACATCAATAATCTGATGACGCCGACGGAAGCCTATTTAGAGATGATGGCTGCCGATTTTGAATCCGGAAGCCCTCACGGGGAAGATGTCCCCTGGGCGGAGATTGTCCGGCGAGTGGAACGCCTCCGGGAATCCGCTCATGAGGTCGAGGGAAGGATTGTGCGATTAAAGTCGCTCAAGGGTGAGGAGGCGGATCTTGAATTTATCCGGGCCCTGAGCGGTGATTTGGAATCTTTGTACGGTGAGACGATCCGATTTTTAGATGATATGGACCGGCTTGTCGGAAATGATCCTTCGGAGTTAGCGTGGTTCTGGGAGCATCTTGTCAGCCTTCGACAGTCGGCGGCGGGAATGGAGATGACAAGCCGGGATCTTTCTTCGTTCGGGAAATACGTGAAGGCCGGGGACTATCGAGGGGATCCTAGAGCGGTTTCAATCGCCGGACATCTCAGGAGCATTGCCGAGTTCTTGGAGCTGTATCAGGAGGTGGGAGTTGAGATTGTTGACGCAGGGGGGCCAGACGGAGGGGAAGTACTGGGTTTTTTTGATTTAGATCACTTTGAGCGGGTTATTGAGAATTTAATCCGGAATTCGCATCATGCGCATGCCCGGAAAGTGCGGTTCCGAATTTCCGAAGAAAATGGAAAGACCGTGTTGCGCATGGAGGATGATGGGACGGGCATTGAACGACGAAACGGTTCGCTCGATTGGATTTTTGAAAAAGGCGAGAGCGGGAGCGGCTCGACGGGACTCGGACTTTGGACCTGCAAGCAGATTATCGAAGATGCCGGAGGAACCATTGCGGTGGAAAGCGAGGTCGGCAAGGGGACGACGTTTACGATTGTTTTGCCTGCGGCAAGGGAAGGGATGAGAGATTTGATCGCGTTGATGAATCATGAATTGAATGCGGTATTGACGCCGTTTATTTGGAAGTTTGAATCTGCAATCGACGGATTAGAAGGAAACAAGGGGTTGGAGGAAGCAGCGAAGGAGCCTTTCAGGGAAAAGGTTGAGGCTTATTACGAACTGGTCGAAAAGATAACGGCGCATACGGTGGCAGCCATGCTTTCGGAATCTTCAGAGAAAGTCGTGGAGAATCTTTCTGCGATTGAGCCTTTGCTGGCTGAATTACAAGGGAAAGCTTTCGAATTGCTTGAAATGTTTGAGACACTTTGCTTGGAGTCGGGAATCTCGGACGCCTCCGGTAAAGTTGCTAAGCTAGAGAAGAACATTGCCGAGTTGGATGTCGGTCGGAGGGCCTTGAGATTTGTAATGAAATATGCGAGGACAGGAAGATTTGAAGGGGCCCTGGCTGAAGTGAGTCCCGATGACATTATCCGGCATACAGCAGTTTACTTCGGATCTCGTTTCGATAATGGCATTGAAGTTCCGGCTCCCCGGCCGGATTTGACGGTGCGAATAGACCCGGATTGCTTTGGGACAGTTCTGGATAACATGATGCGGAATGCTTTGAATCATTACGCAAAAGGGATGCAGATTGAAGTTGGGGAGGAAGATGCGGATGTCATTGTCAAAGTTCGCGATGATGGTAGAGGCATTGAGCCTCGAGACGGCTCGCTGAATTGGGTTTTCGAGAAGGGGAAGAGCGGCCGCGGTTCGACGGGGCTCGGGCTTTGGATGGCCAAGGGCATTGTGGAGGCGGCCGGCGGGACGATTACGGTCGAAAGCGAAGTCGGCAAGGGGACGACGTTTACGATTCGTTTGCCGAAGGCGGAAGCGGCTTCTTCGTTGGCGGAGGCTCGTGAAGGCGTTAAGGATTTAATTTCTATTGCACAACATGAGCTGGGAGGCAGCATGAATCGTTTTGCGGGGACGTCTGGCCTAATGAGATATATGCTGGAGGAGTTTTCTGAGGTGGATCAAGAGATGAAATCTCAGTTGAGCCAGGCCTTGGTGGAATATTTAGAATCTCAAGGAGAGATGGTCAGATGCCTGGAGGAGATTTCCTATTCTGAAGCCGCATCGGAATTAGCTGAAAGACTGGAGGCGCTTGATTCTTCGATTGATCGCGTGAAAGAAAGAATTGATGACTGGCTTGGAGTTCTCAGAACCTTTTCTTCGCATTTAGGTGAGATACATTACTCTGAGCAGGACATTGCTGAGAATTTTGGGGAAGGGGTGAAAGAGCTTGAGGTAGCGAGAAAATCGGTCAGATTTTTATTGAAGTATGTTCGGACAGGTGGATTTGAAGGGGTACCTCAAACTGTGGTACCTGCGGAACTTGCCAAGAGTATGGACGTTTATTTTAAGAGTAAGTTTAAAGACGGTATTCATATTGCGGCTGGAGAAGAAGCTCTTGCCGTATCGATTGATCCTGACTGCTTGGCGGCGGTGTTGGATAACATGATGCGGAATGCCGCTTCTTTTGATGCGAAGACAATGCGGATTGAAGTTGGGGAAGATGGAGGCAATGTCCTGATTAAAGTCAGCGATGATGGAAAAGGCATTGAACCTCACGACGGCTCGCTGAATTGGGTTTTTGAGAAAGGGGAAAGCGGGCGAGGTTCGACGGGGCTAGGTCTTTGGATGGCCAAAGGCATTGTGGAGGCGGCGGGTGGAACGATTGCGGTCGAAAGCGAAGTCGGCAAAGGGACGACATTTACGATTCGCCTGCCGAAGGCGGAAGCGGCTTCTTTGGGAGGTGACGAAGCTATTTTGAATGTGTTTTCTGATTATGTCTTGGGTGGGCAAGTTTCGGAAGAAGCGGAAACAAGATTGTCAGAGTTAATTTCCGCGAGTGTCCGGCAGGGAAAACGAGTCGAGGAGATTGAAGCTGCGCTGACACGAGCTTTCCGGCTCCGTTTTGATGAAATGCGGCGTCAGACGGAGGCGGGGAACCAGGCGGTTTTATCAGAAATCGGAAAGGCCTTGGATATCGGTGAATTTGTGATGAGCGAGCGATTTGAAAGTGTTCTCCGGGAAGTTTTCGCTTCGCTGCTTTCAGAGGATGAATGCCTGGATTTTGCAGGCAGGCTTAGGATGATGGTTTTTAACCGGCTATTTGAGGCGGTAGGCCTTGAGATTCGGGAAATGGTGAATACAGGCGCATTGGATAAAGGGAGGATCGCGGACTTTTGGAATCATGCGGAGGAAGCCTTTTCGACGATTGCCGGCGAATCCGGAAGGGATGGAATTGTGCTTGCGGCGGGGATTCCCGAGCGAGAAGATGCCTTCTCTGCTTTTATTTCAGTGATGAACCGTTTCGGGCATTTGGTGGATCAAGTGCAATTTATTGTCCGGGATAGGGAATCGGCAAAGCGCTTGAATCGGGACGCCCTCAAAGGGATCCGATGGGGCGTTTCGACGGTCCGCCCGGGCCGGGAAGCGGATGCCGTAGCGCGCATTCGGGCGAGGGGCGGAAAAGGTGAAACGGCTTTTATGATGATGAGGGGCGGCATTTTGCCGGCCGAACTCCTTTCTCAATTGAATGCCATTCAGTCGGAAATTGACGGGATACCGGATGCGGAACTGCAGGAAATGGCCCTGACCGCTTCTTTGCTTCTTCTTTTTAAGTTGGCCCGGCTCAAGCCCGAGGAAAGAAAGAACTTTCTTGAAAACAGTGAAACTCTCCGTGGTTTTCTTGCCTCAAACGGGCTTGAATTTCTGCAGGACAAATTCGGGATGGACGGAGGAGTCCTCAGACTTCTTACGGCCGGATTTGTTCAATCCTTTGCCGCCAAGAAAGTCCTCGAAACCGCCGCGTAAGCCATAGAAAAAATCGGATGGATTCACATGCGTGCTCCGCTTGCTACCTTCCGTCACTGAATTTCGGAAGACTATTAATGAAAGAAGGCCGTCATCCGAAATTCAATGTGTCTCCAGATAGCAAGCGGAGCAGGGCAATGAAAGTACGTGAAACCAGTGGATTGTGAAGTGAAATACCGGGAAGGATAGTTGCCTTTCGCTCAGATGCTTCGGATTTTGCCAGTGCCGGAAGCTTTGAGTGGATGAACAAACTGGAAAAATTCCTATTGTTGTTTTTTAAATTTTACTTCTGATTCGAATTCAATTATGCTAGTTCGCAATAATTAAAAACTTGGAACCGGAAAGGATTCTCCATGTACCGGCATAGGATTTTTATCAGCCTAACGGTTTTTATCACCGGTAGCGCGGTGATGATTCTCGAGATTTTGGGGACCAAAGTTTTGGGGCCTTTTTTCGGGGTCAGCCTCTATGTTTGGTCGTCCCAGATTACGGTAACATTGCTTTCGCTTTCTATCGGCTACTGGCTGGGAGGTCTTCTCTCGGACCGGACGCCTTCCGCGGAATTGTTGTACGGACTTATTTTTTTCTCCGGGATTTTAACCCTGTTTTTACCTTTTGCGGCCCCGCGAGTTATGGGCTGGGTTGAACCGTTGGGCCTTAAGACGGGGAGCCTTGCCGCGAGTTTCATCCTGTTTTCGCTTCCGCTTGGACTTCTTGGGACGGTGACGCCGTTTGTCGTCAAACTTTGCGTTGAAGAACTGCGGAAAGTCGGCGGGACGGCGGGGCGGCTTTACGCGGTTTCCACGGTGGGAAGCCTCGTGGGGACTTTGGCCGCGGGATTTCTCCTGATTCCCCAGCTGCCGATCCGGGAGATCTTTTATTTTGTCGCCGCTATTCTGATTATACTGGGGCTTCTCGGGCTTCTCTCGGGAGGGAAGCGGAGGGCCTGTTTTCTCGCGTTTTGCCTGACCGTGCTTTGCGCGATATTCCTGCTTTTTTTCTCGCGCGATGCCGAAGCGGGAGACGCGGAAATCCTTTTCAAGTCGCAGGGGTTTTACGGGCAGATCAAAGTGGTGGATCATGAGGGAATCCGAAGCCTTTTGGTTGACGGCTCGACTCAGAATATGGTGATTCTGGACCCGGATTCGGATTCTCTGTTCGAACAGTCTCCTTATACGGTTTATCTGACGGGGTTGTTTGTCGTCCGCCCTGAGATCCGGCATGTGCTGATGATCGGCCTTGGGGGAGGGGTGATCCCGAATCTTTTCTCCCGGTACGGTGCGACGGTGGATGTGATCGAAATCGATTCCCGGATGGAGGGGGTCGCAGAGGGATATTTCGGTTACCGGCCCGACGGAGGGAGAATGATTTTCGGAGACGGACGGTATATCGTAAACCGATTGGCTCGTGAAGGGAAAAAATACGATGCCGTGATTTTGGACGCCTTTTCGTCTTATGATCAACCGGCGCATTTGTTTGTCCGGGAAATGTTCGTGAAAGTCCGGGAGATTCTGGCGGAGCACGGTGTTTTCGGCATCAATTCCACCGGATTTGTGAAAGGGGAGGCTTCCCGGGTGACCCGTTCCATTTTCAGAACTTTGGAATCCGTATTTCCATGCGTAGAGGTCTTTCATCTTGAGGCGGAAGACGAAATCGGGAATTTTGTTTTTTTTGCGGCGGATGAGCCGCTTGAATTTCAGCCGGAATCGGGCAGGATTCCTCCGGAAGACCGGGACCGGTTGATTGCGGTTCTGAAGGCAAATCGCGCGAAAGAACGGCTGGGCGGAGGAATCATTCTGACGGATGATTATAACCCTATCTCGTTTTGGGCGATCCCGATTTACGAACGGTGGCGCGAAATCATCCTGAAATTTTTCGGTCGAAAAATTCTTCTAACTTTGTAACCTGCCCGCAGCTTTGCGCATTTGCGAAGGCAGATCCGTTCTTTCGGAATCGGCAAGTTTGGTGTAGAATTTCCCCGCTTAAGGCGCGTGATTTCATTATGGCTTTTAGATGTCCGGTACGGGAAGCCAGGGGGCTGAGTTTTTTAAACCCAGATCTTCAAAAGAGGAGGAAATCAATGAGTCTTTTGAAATGGCGTATTCATGCCGAAAACAAATACTCCCATCTTCTGGCCGCTCTTTTGACTATTTTTGTTGCCTCTCCGTTTATCCCGGATATTGATGTGAGATTCCCGGTCGTTACGTTTATTTTCTATCTCGCCATTATTTTGACGCTGCGCGCTCTGGAACTGAGAAAGAATATTTTTTGGGGTCTGGTTTTGGCGGGCGGTGCTGCTTTTGGAGGAGAGGTCTTTTTGGATGTTTTTGCAAAAATCAGTTTTAAAGAGGGGCTGGCGTTGTGC
>JAKQXH010000042.1 GCA_029561555.1 Candidatus Omnitrophota bacterium | reverse complement strand
TCGACGCTTCCCGTATCCCGTCCAAACCGCGCACCTGCAGAAAATCCACTGCAGGCAATTCCTCGCCGGTAACGACTTCATAGGCCGTCCGAAGCGCCGCTTCCATCACACCGCCCGTCACGCCAAAAATCGGCGCCGCTCCGCTGGATTCCCCGAGAGGCGAATCAAACTCGGACTTGGGTAGATTGTTGAACGCAATCCCCGCTTGTTTGATCATCCTCACCAGCTCACGCGTGGTCAACACCGCGTCCACGTCCTGATATCCGCTCGCACACATCTCCGGACGTAACGCTTCAAATTTTTTCGCAGTGCAAGGCATGATGCTGACGCTGTAAATCTTGGCCGGGTCGATTCCCGCCTTTTCGGCGTAATAGGTTTTGATCAATGCGCCCATCATTTGCTGGGGAGACTTGCATGTCGAAATATTTTCGAGAAAATCGGGATGAAACTCCTCGCAGAATTTGATCCACCCGGGCGAACAGGAGGTAATCATAGGCAGTTTTCCTTTGTTCTTCAAGCGATCGATAAATTCATGCCCCTCCTCCATGATGGTCAAATCCGCGGAGAACTGCGTATCGAACACTGCGTCAAACCCAAGCATTTTAAGCGCCGTAACCGTTTCGTACGTCATATCCCGCCCGGGTTCATTCCCGAACGCTTCGCCGATCGCCACCCGAACGGCAGGCGCAATCTGCACCATCACGATCCGGTCCGGATTTTGAATGTTTCTCCAAACGTCTTCGGTGGAATCCTTCTCAAGAAGCGCTCCCGTCGGACAGACATTGACGCATTGCCCACAATTGATGCAAAGGCTCTCGCCCATCGGCATTTCATAGGCAGGAACGATATTGGTCTTGAATCCCCGGTGCGAAAACGTCAAAGCCGTCACACCCTGAACCTCCCCGCAAACTCTTACGCATTTTCCGCAGAGAATGCATTTCTCGGGATCCCGGACAATGGCCGGCGAAGAAACATCGGCCGGGTATTTCTTTTTTTCCCCTTCAAAAACAATCTCCCGAAGCCCGAGGCTTTCGGCAAGCTCCTGAAGGTCGCAATCGCCGCTTTTCCCGCAAATATTGCAATCTTGAGGATGATTGTCCAAGATCAGCTCAAGAAGCGTGCGTCGGGCTTTGAGAATGTTGTGCGAATGCGTCTGAATCGCCATGCCCTCCTTGACTTGCGTCAGACAGGAAGGCGGGTAATTCTTCATCCCCTCCACTTCTACCACACAAAGCCGGCATCCCCCGAAAGGACTCAGTGCGGAGTGATAACACAACCGTGGGATATGAATCCCCATCCCGTCCGCCGCCTCCATAATCGTGCTCTGCTCCGGTACAGTCGCTTTTTTCCCGTTAATCGTCAGCGTCACCTGCTTGCTCATGACTGCACCTCCTCTGCATCAATTGCTTCGGCTTCTTTCCGGTCGCACCGGAGACAACGGTCTGCCTCAAAAACGGCTTTCTTTTGGGAATAAACTTTCTCCACTTCCTTGAAACTTTTGATCCGCTGATGTTCGGGAAGGCGCGCGGGCTCCGGCCGGAACCGGACTTTTACTTCCCCGGTCGGCTCGAGATAGGAAACTTCCTGTCTCATCCCCCGGATCACGAAACGGTTTTCCGCCATGTCTTCGCCCTTCAGAAAACGATCGATCGACACCGCGGCCCGTTCTCCGTCCGCAATGGCCTCTACCACGGTCGCCCCTCCGTTGACCGCGTCTCCCCCCGAAAAAACTCCTTTGACATTCGTCGCGAGCGTAATGGGATCGACTTCGACATTGCCCTGCGACGTGATGTTGAGCTGAAAATCTTTTGTCGCGATCCCGGAAAGGGAAGGCTCCGCGCCAATCGCCATAATCACGATATCCACGGGCATCACAATGCCTTCGTCCGAAGACACGGCTTTCCGTCTTCCGCTGAGGTCAAAATTCCCCTGTTTCATGCGAACGCATTCGATCTCGGAAACCCGCCCCCCTTTGCCCCGAATTGCCGTCGGATTAAGCAGAAAGTGAATCTTCACGCCTTCTTTCTGTGCTTCCTCGATTTCCTGCGGAAACGCCGGCATCGCGTCTTTCGTTCTCCGGTAAATGATGTTCACCTGCCTGGCTCCCAAACGCAAGGCCGTCCGAACCACGTCCGCGGCCGCGTTCCCTCCGCCGATCACCGCCACTCTTTTACCGGTAATCGGAATCTGTTCTTTCCCCTGCGCTACGCTGTAAATCCCGTTTTGCTTCCGTATCCGTCCCGTCTTGCAGGTTTTCAAAAAGGTCAGGCTGTTCATGACACCTGCAAGCTCCGCACCGGGAATGGACATTTGTTTTTCGTGCCAGGCCCCGACCCCGAGAAAAACCGCCTTGTATCCCTGCTTTTTCAGATCGCCCAATGTTAGATTTTTTCCGATCGCCACGCCGGTCTTGATGGTTACTCCCGCCTCGCGGATCCGGTCGACATCTCTTTTCACGATTTTCTGCGGCAAGCGATATTCGGGAATCCCCAGCGAAAGCATTCCCCCGGGAACTTTTTCCGCTTCAAAAACCGTAACCGGATATCCCCGCTTTGCCAATTGATAGGCGCAGGAAAGTCCCGCGGGTCCGCTCCCGGCAATAGCCACCTTCTCTTTCTTTTTCGCCCCCGCATAAGTCCGGAGCTTCACGTGAAATTTCTGACAATAATCCGCCGCGAATTGTTTCAGGCGCATGATCGCGACCGATTCGTCCAATTTCCCGCGGCGGCAGTTTGCCTCGCACGGATGATGACAAACCCTTCCGCAAATCGAAGGGAAAGGATTGCGCTGGAGAATCACTTCCAGACTTTTTTGGAATTTCCCCTGCCGGATCAAGCCCACATAGCCGGGCACATTCACGTTGACCGGACAGGCGTGCTGACAGGATGAAACAAACAGTTCACCGCACACCACCGCGGGGCAGCGTTTCTCCTTGATATGGGCTTCATACTCGTTCCGGAAATAGCGGATCGTCGAGAGGACCGGGTTCGGAGCCGTCTGCCCCAAACCGCAAAGAGCGGTTTTCTTGATGACATCGCCTAATTCCTCGAGTTTCTCGATATCCCCGTCGCGGCCCTGTCCGCTCGCGATCCGGGTCAGGATCTCAAGCATGCGTTTGGTCCCTTCCCGGCAGGGCGTACACTTCCCGCAGGATTCATCCTGAGTAAAATCGAGAAAAAATCTTGCGACATCCACCATGCAGTCCGTCTCATCCATCACGATCAATCCCCCGGACCCCATAATCGATCCCGCGCTCACCAGTGATTCGTAATCGATCGGAGTATTCAAAAATTGGACCGGAAGACATCCTCCCGAAGGGCCTCCCGTCTGAGCGGCCTTGAATCGCTTGTCATCCTTGATCCCTCCGCCGATATCGAAAATAATCTCCCCTAGCGTCGTCCCCATGGGAACTTCCACCAAACCGGTATTTTTCACCTTCCCGGCCAACGCAAAAACCTTGGTTCCCTTGCTTTTCTCGGTTCCAATGCTAGCGAACCATTCCGGGCCCTTCAGGAATATCATCGGGATGTTGGCATAGGTTTCGACATTGTT
>JAKQXH010000096.1 GCA_029561555.1 Candidatus Omnitrophota bacterium | reverse complement strand
CGGAAGCAACGGTCTTGCCAGTTTTTGGGGGCGTCTGGTCAAACATGCGGGAAGGGAGCTCGGTCCTCACTCCCAACGCCTTGCAATGGTTAAGAATTTGCCCGTCCCCTGTGACCACCCGAACGTTCGCGGGGACTTTTTCGCGCCTGATCATCGCGATAATCTCATCGTCCGCCTCAATGCCGGGGGCGGAAAACACGCAGGTCACGCCATTCACTTTTCGCGACGAACGAACCGGAACCCCGTCCAGCGAACCTTTGTTTCGATCAAACACAATCACCACCTCGGCGCCACGGGACTGGCGCCATTCTGACATCAGTCTGACAAGCCCTTCCCTCGCCTCCTGAAGGCTTCGGGACAGAAGACCCGCCAGCCTCGGCACCTTGTGGATCACATTATAACCGTCAAGAATATATTTCACAGATTCGGCCCCTTCCTAAAAAATCATCCCGGAAAACCGGTCATTCATCAGCTTCCTTCACCGGGCGTTCGACTACGGACCGCCAGTCCTTTTTCAAGAAGCAGATTATTCAAAAAGATCTCGCCTCCCTCTCGATCGGTAAAGTAGACATCCGCCAAATACCGGTCATATTTGTCCGACCGGCTTGAGGTCAGGAGAATTTGATCCGCGCCGCGAAGCCTCGACTTCACAAACGTGGAGGCCTGTTTTCCCTCTTCCGTCGCGAGTTCAGGACAGTCCACGCCACGAAGCCTCAAGTACTGCCGCGTACGGGTGTTAAAACCCAGGTCCACAATCACCCGCAGAGTGTCACCGTCCACGACCTTTTCAACAGTCGCCTGGTAAGTGTAAAGCGAGGCGGGTTCCGCGCCCGGAAGCTTGTCCAGCTGATACTGATCCTCCCCCGTCCTGACGGATTGAACAATCTCCCCAGACGTGAAGGTCCGGCCAGTGACCGCGTCAAGGTCACGGTAACAGGCAAACCCGAGATCCAGAAGCCGTAAATTCGCTTCACTAGACTGAACGGTTTTGGGATCCAGGATCCGGTACGCGTAAAGAATCCCGCGTCTTGGGACGAGAAGTTCCGCGGGTCGCGGAGCTGAAACGTCCGCGTTTCCCGATGTTTTCGAGGCCAGGTTTCCGGCCACCTGTTCACGAACCATTTCCTGCCGGACAAGGCGACGGAGCTGATCACGCTTCAGCCGTTCCCGGATCACCCGTCGCACGAGCGCCTTGCGCTGTTTGAGGTCGCCCACTCGCAGGAGTTCGACGTGTTGTGACCAACCCAATTCCACGGCGGGCCGTGAATTTGAGTAGGCTAGATAAAATCGCCGCATGTCCAGAAGCTGGTTGGGTGAAAATCCGGGGCCCAGCCGCCGCGTAAGGTCTTCGGAAAGTTGCGTGATGAGACCGCTACCGTACGCCGATCGAATCTCCCCTTTCTGCTCGACTTGGACAATACATTGCCCGATTCGCCAGTAGGCTTCCACGATCGCCTTCCGCGCGTTTCCATAAAGGGCAAAGATGTCGGTGAGAAGTTTCTGATAACTTGCGGGAGCAGGAAGGTTTGCCATGGCCGGAATTATACCAAAAGAAGGCATAACAGAAAAAAGAGATTACAGCGTCTACCGCCATCC